>JANYAW010000100.1 GCA_025361105.1 Rhodocyclaceae bacterium
CTTCTATCGGCGCGCCAATATCGATGGCTTCGATTTCCCCGCGCGGCGACATGATGTCGGCCACCGAAACGTGTTTTAGCTCGAACAAATTAAACAAAATATCGCGATGTTGATGCGGCATCAAATGACCGGATTCGAGCACCACCGCGCGCAATTCGTCGGACGACAGTCCTTCGGCTTCATGCCCCGGTTTGGGTTGCAAGCGCACCAAGCGCAGTAAGGCGCTAACAAATAAATTAACGAACCACACCACCGGATACGCCACGCGTAATAGCGGCGTGAGCAAATAGCTAATGCGCGGCACCAGCCAGTCGGGATAGGTCGCGCCGATGACTTTGGGCGAAATTTCCGAGAACACCAACAAGCAGAAAGTGACGAACAGTGCACCGGCTTCCAGCGTCCATTCTTCTTTGCCCAAAACCTTGAGTGCGATGCTGCCGGTGAGCATCGCCGCGACGGAATTGATTAGCGTGTTGCCAAGCAAGATCACGCCAAGCAACTGATCGGTCTTGGACAACAAGGCCACCGCCAAACGCGCGCCACGGCTACCTGCTTGCGCTTGATGACGCAAGCGTATTCGGTTGGAGGCCATCATCGCCGTTTCGGCCATGGAAAAAAATGCCGAACACACCAACAGGCAAGCAAGCGCGATCAACTGCGCGGCGAGAGAAATTTCGTCCATTCGATTCGGGTTTTTTCTAGGCGCGGCCGAGGATAACTTCGAGCACGAAACGGCTGCCGACGTAAGCCAGCAACAAGGCGCCAAAGCCAGACAAAGTCCAGCGCAGCGCGACTTTGCCACGCCATCCACGCAGATGTCGCCCGATCAACAAGGCCGCAAATATTGCCCAGGAGAGCAGTGCAAACACGGTTTTGTGATTAAACATGAAGGCCTTGCCGAACAAGGATTCGGAAAACAGCAAGCCGGAAACCAGCGTCAAGGTCAGCAATACAAATGCCACTTGTATCAATCGAAACAACAGACTTTCCATCGTCATCAAGGGCGGCAACCCTGCCAGCAAAACCGGCACACGACCATGATGCAAGGCACGCTCGGCGGTCGCCATCAGCACCGCATGCAATGCCGCCACGGTGAATAAGCTATAAGCCAACATCGCCACCAAAATATGCAGCCGGAATCCTATCGAATCGGCATTGGGCAATTGATGCACTTCGGTAAATACAACTGGCAGCAGCGCGGCCACCGCCGCCAGCGGCAAGCCAAGCATTTGCAGGCCTTCAATTCGTGCGTAAAAACCCTCCAGCCAATACAGCGCGATGGTCAGCCATAGCATGACCGAGAGTGCGATAGAAAAGCTGAAGCGCATGCTGTCGCCGTTAAAAATTTCGCCGCGCAGGCTAAGCGCATGCGCCAAAAGCGCGGCGAAAAGTAAGGCGCGTTGCCAGATTTGCAAGCCGCTGGTCGGCGTGTTTGGGGCTAGCCCACTGGTGCGCGTGCGCCAAAAATAGATAGCCAGCCCAGCGTAGAGGGCGGCGGCAATTGCATGCATTAGAATCGGCGGCATCAAGGCAGTTTACACCACGGTTTTACGCGTTTGCGCTGCGTTTAAGCATTTGCAAGCCGCCACGAAACTCGCGCTCCCGAACAACCATCCATCGCACGCCATCATGCTCGACAATCTGACCAATCGACTCGCCAAAGTTGTCAAAAATCTACGTGGTCAGGCAAGGCTGTCCGACGACAATATCGCCGAGATGCTGCGCGAAGTTCGCATGGCGTTACTCGAAGCCGACGTCGCTTTGCCAGTGATCAAAGATTTCATATCACAGGTCAAAGAAAAAGCGCTCGGCCAAGAAGTCATTGGCTCACTGACTCCGGGTCAGGCGGTGGTTGGTGTGGTGCATCGCGAACTGGCCGCACTGATGGGCGGACAATCCGCTGCGCTGAATTTCAACACCCAACCGCCAGCGATTATTTTGATGGCCGGTCTGCAAGGCGCAGGCAAAACCACGACCACTGCCAAGCTCGGCAAATGGCTCAAGGAAAAACACAAAAAGAAAGTGCTGGTGGTCAGTTGCGACATTTATCGCCCTGCTGCTATCGAGCAGCTTAAAGCTGTTGCAGCGCAAGCCGGAATCGATTTTTTCCCGTCCAGCGGTGAGCAAAAGCCGCTTGACATTGCCCGCGCCGCCGTTGATTGGGGCAAGCTTTATTACTACGATGTGTTGATCGTTGATACCGCCGGTCGGCTGGCGATTGATGCCGCGATGATGGCGGAAATCGGTGATTTGCACGCGCAGATAAAGCCGATTGAAACGCTGTTTGTGGTCGATGCGATGCTCGGCCAGGATGCCGTCAATACGGCCAAGGCGTTTAACGATACCTTAGCCCTGACCGGTGTGATTTTGACCAAGCTCGATGGCGATGCGCGTGGCGGTGCGGCGCTCTCGGTGCGCCATGTCACCGGCAAACCGATCAAATTTACCGGCGTTGGCGAAAAACTCACCGGCCTTGAAGAATTCCATCCCGAACGGATGGCCTCACGCATTTTGGGGATGGGCGACATTCTCGGTTTGGTCGAAGACGCACAGCGTGGTGTTGATCAGGAAAAAGCGCAAAATTTCGTCAAGAAAATGAAGGGCGGCAAAG
>JANYAW010000141.1 GCA_025361105.1 Rhodocyclaceae bacterium
AGTGACCTGAGTGCAACGCCGCGATTGTTGTGAATCTCGGGTAACTTCGCATCCACCCGTATCGCCGCGTCATAACTAAGCACAGCTTCATCGTAGCGCGCCATGTGCAACAATAAATTGCCGCAGGCGAAATGTGTTTCTACTTGAACAGGATTGATGGCACTGGCGCGATCAAAGCAGGCCAGCGCGGCATCGAACATGTTCAAGCCCTGCAGCGCCATGCCGAGGCCGTGCAGGGCGAGCGTATTGGTCGGCGCAAGCTTTACCAGTCGCTGCAAGCTTTCCCGTGCTTCAGCGTATTGGTTTAGCGCCATACATGCCATGCCGTGGCGATACAAAAAATCCGGATTATCTGGCGCAATCTTCAACACTTGTGCATAGCAATCGACTGCTTCGGGCAGTCGCGCTAGAACTTGCAATGCAACGCCTTTGTTGCCCCATGCACTAACGTGATTGGGTGCCATCGCCACCAATTCGTTCAAGCTGTTCAGCGCTTCCTCATGACGATTCAGCAGCATCAGGGCGTTGGCACGATTGCACAGCGTGTCCACGTGCTTAGGTTGAAGAGCAAGCACGCGGTCGAAAAATTCTATGGCCAATTCCGGATTGCCCTGCTTGCCTGCGATGATGCCGAGCATCATCGAGGATTGCCAATCGCCTGCGTCATGCGCAACGCGTGCGGCATATGCGTTGCGTGCTTTGTCATCTTGACCTTGTTCAAGCAAGGTCAGCGCTTGGCTAAAAGTTATGACTGCGGCCTGAGGCATGGCGTGATAACAATTGGCGGCGTGTCATCAGCACCAACTGGTGAGCACACCACAGAAAAAACATTTCATCATAGTCTTTCACCAAACGCCGCATGAAATCTTTTGGCAATTTCATCAATTGTCGGCGCATGGTTTTGCCCGCCGCGCTCGGCGATTTTTAAGGCACCGAGTAGCGACGCGAGTCGCCCCGTTTTGAGCCAATCCCAACCTGCGCTGATGCCATACAACAAGCCGGCGCGATAGGCATCGCCGCAGCCTGTTGGGTCAACTAGTGCGGTGGGTTTGACGCTGGGAATCTCAATGCGAATGCCGTCGGCATAGATGTGTGAGCCTTCGCCACCTAGTGTAACGATGAGGGCGCGCACTTTTTTTGCCAGTTCGTCGAGAGATTTTCCAGTGCGCCCGGCGAGCAGTTTGGCTTCGTAATCATTCACCGTACAGTAGTCGGCTAGATCAAGAAACTTGAGCAAATCGGCGCCGTCAAACATGGGTAAGCCTTGGCCAGGATCGAACACGAATGGAATGCCCGCCGCGTGGAATTCTGCAGCGTGTTGCAACATGCCGTCGCGACCGTCGGGAGAGACAATTCCCAAGTTCACATCAGTTGCATCAGCGATATGATTTTGATGCGAGAAATCCATCGCGCCAGGATGGAATGCAGTGATTTGATTGTCGTCGAGATCGGTGGTAATGAAGGCTTGTGCGGTGAAACTTGTTGCAATTTCGCGCACATGTTTGGATGACAATCCCAGCGTTTTCATACGTTGCAAATACGGCGCGCTGTCTTGGCCGACGCTGGCCATGATCAGTGGTTTGCCGCCGAGCAGATTCAAGTTGTAGGCGATGTTGCCGGCGCATCCGCCATATTCACGGCGCATTTCCGGAACCAGAAATGACACATTGAGGATGTGCAATTGATCGGGCAATAAATGGTTTTTGAAACGGTCGTTGAACACCATGATGGTGTCATAGGCAATCGATCCGCAGATCAGTGTATGCATGGAATTTATGGATAAAAAAGATAAAGACGATAGCCGCTCGCAGGGAGTCCGGCGGTGGTGAGAAAGACGTTCACCGTGTTGTCACTTTGGCTGGCAAATCCGCTGGCGGCGTCGCGTCCGCGCGGTAAATACTCTTGCGGCGTAATCACGCGACGGGCCACTGCACTATCAGCGGTGTCGGTAATTGTTAGCTCCAAATACGGCCAAGTTTGTGAAAATGGTGCGCGATTACGCAAGGTCGCGGTGAGTTCCAATTGGGTTGGTGCAGCTGGATCGACAGGGTGCAGATCGGAGGCTTCAATACTGAGTAGCTCCACCTTGCTGGGCAAATCGACAGTGCACATGGCGACATCACAAAGCGCCTCCAGCGCCGGACGCGCTTCAGGTGATAGCACAGCGATTTCGACGCGGTAATGAATGGCGATTTGCGCGATGAAAGCGATGGCTGCAATGCCAGCAGCAATTGCCCAAGGCCAGCGCCGAAGCTTAGGTTGTGGCTGCGAGGACACGGCATCATTTTGCTCGTCGTTGCTAGTGTCGATAGCCTCGACATCGTCATCAGTGAGTTCATCGATGTCCGCGTCGGTATTGGTCGTTGTTTGAACCAACGGCAGGTCGGGCGAAACTTCTTTGCTTAGCAAGCTGTGGAAGCTGCGCTTGCTGGTCGCCGAGTCCCGTGACTCCAGTGGCTCCAGCGGTGCCGCAGCGGCATCGCGCCAAACAGGCGCTGGTGGCGCAGTTGATTGAGTGTCCGGCAGCGCATCGACCAGCGCATCAAGCGCGTTGAAGACTTGCTGGCACGCGCCGCAACGAACTTGCCCGAGGCGCGCCTTGAGTTGCTCTGAGGTCACCCGAAAAGTTGTTTTGCAATTGGGGCAACGGCTCAGCATTGCGTGCCTTCAAGGCGAACCCAAGCGTCACGCGTTGCGCCGATTTTCAAAGGTAAATACGGCGCGTAGGCAGCAATGACTTGCTCGGCTTGCATTTCCAATACGCCAGACAAAGCAATGCAGCCACCCGCTGCGATGCGCTGCACCAACAAGGGTGCGAGCACGCACAAAGGGTTGGTTAAAATATTGGCGACGACGATATCGAAGGTTTCGGCCAGTGGTTTTGCCGAATGACGAAGCTGTAGATCAACGCAATTGTTTGCGGCATTGTCTTTCGCGGCAATCAAGGCGTTGGGGTCGATGTCGACGCCCAACACAGCACCCGCACCCAAGCGTGCGGCAGCGATCGCAAGGATGCCCGAACCGCAGCCGTAATCAAGCACGGTCTGGTTGCGAAGATCAATTTGCGTCAGCCAATCTAGGCACAGAAAAGTTGTCGGGTGTGAACCAGTGCCAAACGCAAGACCGGGATCGAGCACTAAATTTATCGCCTCGGCGTTCGGCGCGACGTGCCACGAAGGCACAATCCAAAGCTGATCGTTGATGCAAATCGGTTCGAACTGTGATTGGGTCAAACGCACCCAATCCTGCTCAGCAATTTCGGTCAGCAAAATTTCTGACGCGTCAGATACGCAAGCGGCCTTGGCTATCCGCGCACGCAAATCTGCAGTCGGTTCAAACAAAGCAATGACACGACTGCGATCCCACAAAGGTGTGGGCGGTGAATTGGCCGTGCCGTCGGGCTCACCAAATTGTGGCGTTTCCAAATCTGTGCCTGCATGCGCGTCTTCGACACTGGCAGAAATTGCTCCGCAAGCCAACAAAGCATCGGCCAGTGCGTCAGCGTGCAGCGCTTCGGTTTCCAGCTTCACTTCGACCCACATTGGCGTCCCTTATTTGTTGCGACGCGCTTCCTCGCGCTGGGCGAGCTTTTCTTCTAGGTAATGAATGCTGGTACCGCCTTGAATGAAACGTTCGTCCATTAGCAAATCCTGATGCAGCGGAATATTGGTTTTGATGCCATCGACCATCATCTCGGACAGGGCGATTCGCATGCGGCGGATGGCCTGTTCGCGCGTGTCGCCACTGGCAATGACTTTGCCTATCATCGAATCGTAGTATTGCGGCACGGTGTAGCCGGAATAAGCATGCGAATCGACGCGAATGCCTGGCCCGCCCGGTGGATGCCAGTTCGTAATCTTGCCCGGCGATGGCGTGAATTTGAAAGGATCTTCAGCATTGATGCGGCATTCGATGGAATGTCCGCGCGCTTCGATTTCGCGTTGCTTGAGCCAAAGTTTTTCGCCATTGGCGATGCGAATTTGGGCTTGCACAATGTCGATACCGCTAGTTTCTTCGGTGACCGGATGTTCAACTTGCACGCGCGTATTCATTTCGATGAAATAAAACTCGTTGTTTTCGTAAAGAAACTCAAACGTTCCGGCACCACGATAATTGATGCGTCGGCAAGCATCCGCACAGCGGTCGCCAACACGACTGATGTAGCGGCGCGGGATGCCCGGCGCGGGCGATTCTTCCAAGACTTTTTGATGTCGCCGCTGCATTGAACAATCACGCTCGCCTAGCCAAATTGCATTGCCATGCGCATCGGCCAGCACTTGAATTTCGATGTGCCGCGGAGTGACCAAATATTTTTCTAAATACACGGTTGAATTGTTGAACGCAGCACCGGCTTCGGCGCGGGTCATGGCGATGGCGTTAACCAGCGCCGCCTCGGTATGCACCACGCGCATGCCACGTCCTCCACCGCCACCCGCCGCCTTAATGATGACCGGATAACCGACTGCACGAGCAATCTTGACGCACTCTTTGGGATCTTCCGGCAATGCGCCTTCCGATCCAGGAACGCAAGGCACTTGCGCGGCACGCATGGCATCTTTGGCCGAGACTTTGTCACCCATCAGGCGAATGGTTTCCGGACGTGGGCCGATGAAAATAAAACCGGAGCGTTCAACCCGCTCAGCGAAATCTGCGTTCTCGGACAGAAAACCGTAGCCCGGATGAATCGCTTCGGCATCGGTGACTTCAGCCGCCGAAATAATCGCGGGGATATTGAGATAACTCAGGCCTGACGGAGCGGGGCCAATGCACACTGATTCGTCGGCTAGCTTGACGTATTTGGCTTCGGTATCAGCCTCGGAATGCACTGCCACCGTGCGTATGCCCATCTCGCGACAGGCGCGCAAAATTCGCAACGCAATTTCGCCACGATTGGCTATAAGAACCTTGCCAATCATGTTCAGCCAATCACAAACATCGGTTGGCCAAATTCCAGTGGCTGACCGTTTTCAACCAGTATGGCTTTCACCGTGCCGGTCGCATCGGATTCGATTTCGTTCATTAGTTTCATCGCCTCGATGATGCACAAACGATCACCTTCTTTGACGGCTTGGCCGACTTCCACAAACGCAGGCGCACCAGGCGCACCCGAGCGATAGAAGGTGCCGACCATCGGCGATTTAACAATGTGGCCTTGCGGTTCAGCGGCCACAGACTCTGCCGCGCCAGTTGGTGCTGGTGACGCGCCGTCATTTGAGCCGACTGGAACCGCGATATGCACCGGCGCTGGAGCATGGGCGTATGTGGCGGCGGGGGTGCTCGGCGCATATTTAGCAATGCGAATTTTTTCCTCGCCTTCGCTGATTTCTAGTTCCGAAATACCGGAATTCTGTACCAGATCAATCAGCGTCTTGAGTTTTCTTAGGTCCATAAAAGGCTCCTCAAAAATGTTACTGGCCGTAGCCTTGGCGGGTATAGCACGGCGACCGGCTTACGCTTGACCATATTGTTTTCAGGATCAGGGCTGGGCAAAATCGCGTTTTTCGCCGTGACCCAATCGCGTCAATGCGGCCTCGAGCGCCAATTCATAACCCTGCGCGCCGAGACCGACAATGACACCTTCGGCAAGTTCAGAAAAATACGAGTAATGTCGAAAAGTCTCGCGTTTATGAATGTTAGATAAATGGACTTCAATGAACGGGATTTCGACAGCGGCCAGTGCGTCTCGCAGGGCAATGCTGGTGTGTGTGAAGCCTGCGGCATTGATGATGATGAACCCAATGCCAATCGCACGCGCGCTTTGAATCCGGTCGATCAAGTCGCCTTCGTGATTACTTTGAAAGCTTTCCAGATATACGCCAGCGGCGGTGGCACGCGCCGCCATCGCCGCATAAATATCGGCGAGCGTGCTGCTACCGTAGATTTCCGGCTCGCGTGAGCCAAGTAGATTCAGGTTCGGCCCGTGTAAGACCAAGATTCCCTCGCGGCGGCTTTGGGATGTCGTTTTCCTAGCCTGCTTGGGCGCAGGTTTCGCCTTGCTCGCTTGGTTAGTTGACTTCGTCATGACAGTGAGTTTGCCGCAATTAACATCAGTTTGTCCACTATTTGCCTTCAACGTTCGCTTCAAGAGCCTGTAGAGTATGCGCTAACTCAGCTTCTGGCAAGCGCCCAAGCTTGACCGAATGCAGTACGCCGGATCGATCAAAGATGGCCGTAAAAGGCAACGCCTGGGCATTGTTTCCGAGCGGAATCGTATTTTGAACAGTTTCCATAGTTCCTATCAGTAAAGGATAGCTGACGGGTGTGCGTTTCTGAAAATTCAACACGTTGTTTAATGTATCGATGGAGATACCCACGAATTGAACACCGTTAGCAGCATGTTTTTCAGCAAGCCGTGAAAAAGCAGGCATCTCTTCACGGCATGGCGGACACCAAGTCGCCCAAAAATTGACCACCAATATCTTTCCTCGCCACTGGCTAAAGACCTGATTTACGCCAGCGGTGTCAGGCAGAGTCAGTGCCGTTAGGGCAACGGAAGTCTGAGCTTGAGGTGTCGCAGGTGTTGTTAGTGCAGCTAGATTTGGTGGAGCGTCCGACGGTGAACCGCGAGTGAGGACGTAGCTGATAGATGCGACTGTCACGAGCGCGGCGGCCACGCCAGCGACCAACAACAAGGGCGTTTTCATGTTGGTCCGACCTGATTGACTGCGGCCAACATGGCAATAACTGCTGGTGTGCGAGCGCGATTGTCACGTGCCAGCGTGCGCTCGGCGGCAACCGGATAAACCATTAGATTAACGCTGTCGCCGTTCCAGTCGAGATGCAATTGCGTTTCCGCAGATAGCGGATTTTGGCGACGTATCTCAGTAGATGAATACGAAATGCCGCGAGATAACATAAATATCTCGACATCTTTGCTACTGTCGGCAAACAGGTCAATTTCAATCGGCGCGTAGCGGCCAGCTGTGCCGTCTAACACGGCGCCGGTCAACTGCGGGTGAAAATCGGCTAGCAAGTTCATCGCTGCTAGCGCATGCGTCCGCATCTCGTACAACCGCTCAGGGTGTTCGTCGTCCTGGAAGATAGCTTGATACGCGCGCAATTCGATTTCGACTTCATCGTTGCTGGGCAGGGCATCGCCGTCACCCGCGCCCAATTGGCGGGCGGCCTTGCGCTTGGCGCTGCCATAGTCGCTCATACCACCTTCGGCCATCAAGCGCGCAGCGACGCTGGCAATGCTGCGGCGAAGCTGAGTTGGGCTGCCGGTGACAGATTTTTGGCGGGGCATAGTGTTTACAGAAAGCGGTTAAAACGGCAGAGTTTTCAATGATTCATACGGCACCGAACCAACCTTTGCAAGCGAGCGCGGCGGGTAGAATCTTCGTCATTATTCCATTAACACGGCATTATGCACATTCACATTCTCGGCATTTGTGGCACCTTTATGGGCGGCATCGCGCTGCTGGCTAGAAGCGCTGGGCACGAAGTCACTGGCTGCGATGCCAATGTTTATCCGCCGATGAGCACTCAGCTTAAGGCGCAAGGAATCACTTTAATCGAGGGCTACGGTGCCGAGCAAACCAAGCTGATACCCGACCTGTTTGTGATTGGGAATGCAATTTCACGCGGCAGCCCACTGCTCGAAGCGGTGCTGGCGCAAGGTTTGCCTTATGTGTCTGGCCCGCAATGGTTGGCTGACAATATTCTGCGTCGTCGCTGGGTACTGGGCGTGGCAGGAACTCACGGGAAAACCACGACAACTTCCATATTGACGTGGATTTTGGATGAGGCTGGATTGAACCCCTCATTTTTAGTCGGTGGTGTTCCGCAAGGCTTTGGTGTTTCCGCACGGTTGACCGACTCACCGTTTTTTGTCATCGAGGCCGACGAATACGACACTGCGTTTTGCGACAAGCGATCCAAGTTCGTCCACTACCATCCGCGAACGGTGATTTTGAATAATTTAGAGTTTGATCATGCAGACATCTTCGCTGATCTTGCTGCTATCGAGACCCAATTTCACCATTTGGTTCGAACAATCCCTGCCAATGGCTTGATTGTTTCGAACGCCGCTGACTTGAATCTCGCTAAGGTATTAGGGCGTGGTTGCTGGACTCCAATCGAAAGCTTTAATGTGTCAGCCGGATCTGGCAGCGGGTGGCTCAGTGAAAACGTCAACGCCGACTGCGGCTTTGATGTCCGCGCGGACCGTAAGTTTGCCGGCACCGTCGAGCAATTTGCGCTTAGTGGTGATCACAATCGCGCCAACGCGCTGGCGGCGCTGGCTGCCGCACGTCATGCGGGTGTGCCGGTGGCGGTTGGACTTAAGGCGTTGGAGACTTTTTCCGGCATCAAGCGGCGTATGGAAATTCGCGGTGTGGTTCGCGGAATCACGGTGATTGACGATTTTGCTCACCACCCCACAGCCATTCGTTTGACCTTGGCAGGTCTGCGCCAAACGGCAGGCAAAGCACGGATATTGGCGGTGCTAGAACCGCGCTCGAACACCATGAAACTTGGCACCATGAAAGCGCAGTTGCCAGAGAGTTTGCATGATGCCGATTTGGTTTTTTGCTATACCAACAATCTAGGATGGGATGCTACGCAAGCGCTTTCAACCATCGCCGACAAAACTCAATGTCATGACGATTTGGATCAAATGGTGGCGGCAGTCTGTGTGCAGGCGCATGCTGGCGACCAAATATTGGTAATGAGTAACGGTGGTTTTGGGGGCGTTCACCAACGACTATTGGCAGCGTTGTCAACATCCGCCACACAGCAAAATTTTTGCAGCTAAGGGGTGCGCCGTGTTAACCTTCGCGGCGTTGAACAAAGTGGCATGCAGCGAGTTTTTCGCAAAATTCCGTTTTCGAGAAGAATTAGTGCGCTGATGCGGTCTTACACAGTACAAGTTTTGGTTCCAAGTCCGGGAGAAATAATGACGAAAGACACATCCAACCAGTTTGCCGGATTGAAAGCCGTGCTTATCGTGCTGTTGGCTGGTTCACTGGCGGCTTTTGCCGGCGCAGCTCAAGCCGAATGGAAGCTCAATCTGCAGGAGCCGGTAACCGATCTAGCGCGACGTATTTATGATTTGCATACCTTCCTGACGGTATTCGTCACGATAATTTTTGTTGGTGTGTTTGGCGTATTGGGCTACTCGCTGGTAATGCATACGCGCAAGCGTGGTCACAAAGCAGCTGACTTTCACGACAATCTTACTGTTGAGATTTTATGGACGGTGATTCCAGCGGTAATATTGGTTGCCATTGCAGTTCCTGCCACGATTGCTTTGGTCAATCAACGCGACACTTCCAAAGCCGACATGACCATCAAGGTCACCGGTTATCAGTGGAAATGGGGCTACGAGTACATGAGCGGTGATGCAACTGGCATCAAATTCATGAGCGTACTTTCGACACCGCGCGCGCAAATTGAAAATAAGGAAGCCAAAGGCGAGAATTATTTACTGGAAGTTGATCGACATCTTGTCGTGCCGGTAAATAAGAAAGTCCGCATATTGACGACCGCCACGGACGTCATTCACAACTGGTCGATGCCAGCCTTTGCAGTTAAGACTGATGCCGTGCCGGGTTTTGTCCGTGACGCATGGTTTAAGGCCAATCAAGAAGGTACTTATCGCGGTCAGTGTTCTGAGTTGTGCGGCAAAGATCACGGCTTCATGCCAATCGTGGTCGATGTTGTCTCGGAAACAAAATACGCGGAATGGGTAGCTGCTCAACAAAAAGAAATGGCTTCCGCCGCTGACGATCCGAACAAAGTGTTTACGTTGGACGAACTCGTGAAGCGTGGCGAGAAGGTTTACGCGACCAATTGCGCAGGTTGCCATCAACCGACGGGCAAAG
>JANYAW010000149.1 GCA_025361105.1 Rhodocyclaceae bacterium
TGTTTTATCTGGTGCCGCCAACCACTGCTTTGATGGCATGGTGGTTGTTCGATGAGACGCTGACAGGCGTGGCGCTGCTGGGCATGGCGCTGGCAGTCGGCGGCGTGTATCTTGCCCGCAAATGAAACATGACAAATCCACCATGTCTAACTCGCCAATTCGCATACTCGGCATCGATCCAGGTTTGCGCTCGACTGGTTTTGGAGTGATTGAAATGCTCGGTAAGCAGTTAAGTTATGTTGCCAGCGGTTGCGTCACCAGCGATGCGCAGGCATCCTTGCCGCTGCGGATTAAATCCTTGCTCGATGGCATTGCTGAAGTGATCGCCACCTATCGACCGCAACAAGCCGCGGTGGAAATTGTTTTTGTGAACGTCAATCCGCAATCGACTTTGCTGCTCGGCCAAGCACGTGGCGCAGCGATTTCGGCTTTGGTCAGTGCTGATTTGCCAGTCTCGGAATACACCGCCTTGCAAGTCAAACAGGCGGTGGTCGGGCAAGGCAAAGCGGCCAAGGAACAGGTGCAACAGATGGTCATGCGACTGCTGGCGCTGCCGGGCAAACCGAGCAGCGACGCGGCTGATGCCTTGGCCTGCGCGATATGTCATGCGCATGGCGGGCAAGGCATGGGCAATTTAATTACCGCCGGTCGGCGGGTGCGTGGCGGGAGATTGATGTAGTGGCGTCGATTTTGTATGCATGGGAATTCGGCGCCAACCTGGGCCATGTCGGTGCCTTCATGCCACTCGCGCGCAGCTTGCGTGAGCAAGGCCATGAAGTGCATTGGGCGGTGACGCAACCAGCGTCAGTAGGAGATTTTCTTGCTGCGCAAAATTTCGCTTGCGTTGCCGCGCCGGTGATTCCGGAATTGTCGCGCCCCGGCCCGCCGCTCAGCTATGCCGATATTCTTTTGCGCTTCGGCTACGCCGATGCCAAGGCGCTGTTTGGTTTGGTCGGCGCATGGCGCGAGCTGATGCGCTTGACCGGCGCGCAACTGGTGATGGCCGATCATGCGCCAACTGCGGTAATCGCCGCACGCACATTGGGATTGCCAGTGATGTTGTTTTCCAATGGTTTCACCGTGCCGCCACGGCACAGCCCGCTGCCGAACATGCGGCCATGGTCTGAGGTGCCGCAGCAAGTTTTGGTCGATCTGGATGCAAGCGCACTGCACCATATCAATATTGTTCTCAAGCGGTTTGGACAGGCGCCGCTGGCGCATTTGGCCAATCTGTTTGATGTCGCCGAAGAGTCACTGGTTTCCTTTCCCGAGCTGGATCACTATGCAGACCGTGGCCCGGCGCGTTACTGGGGCAGCTTGCCCAGCGCCGGAGGCGGCGCGCGTTTGGATTGGCCAGAGGCCGGCGCAGGGAAACGAAAAATTTTTGCCTACCTACGGCGCGAGGCGGTACATGCCGAATCGGCGCTGATTGCCCTGCATGCCTTGGGTCATTCCACGTTGATTTATTTCCCCGAGATTCCGCCCGAATTCGTCGCCCGTTTTTCCGCTCCTCATTTGCGCTTTGCCGCCCAACCGGCGGATATCGAGCAGATGACCAGCGACACCGATCTCGCGGTAACCTATTCGAGCCTTGCTACCACCACTGCGTTTTTGCTGGCCGGCAAGCCGCTGTTGTTGTTGCCCACTCACCTGGAACAATTTCTGATTGCGCGCCGCGTAGTCGACATGGGTGCCGGCGCGGTGCTCAGTCCTGAAGCGCCAGTTGGCAATCTCGCGCCGCTGCTCAAGGAGCTGTTGGACAATCCGGCCTATCGTCAAAACGCGCAAGCTTTTGCCGATAAATATGCCCATTTTGACCAACATGCGGTGGTCGCAAATCTGGTGCGCCGTGTAGGCGAGGTGCTGGCAAGATGAGCGACAGTCGATACACCCAAAAGGAAGTTTCATGATCGGACGAATCAGCGGCCAGCTGGTCGAAAAAAATCCGCCGCAGATTACGGTGGACGTGCAAGGCTTGGGCTACGAGGTTGACGTGCCGATGAGCACCTTTTACAACCTGCCCGCGACCGGTGAAAAGCTGTCGCTTTTTACTCACCTTATCGTACGCGAAGACGGCCATTTTTTGTACGGCTTCTCAACCGAAGCCGAGCGCGCAGCCTTCCGTCAGTTGCTGAAAATCTCCGGCATCGGTGCACGCACCGCACTCGCCGTGCTCTCGGGCATGTCAGTCACCGAACTGGCGCACGCAGTGACTATGCAAGAAGTCGGTCGCATAATAAAAGTTCCCGGCATCGGCAAAAAAACCGCTGAACGCTTGCTACTTGAACTACGCGACCGCTTGCCCAAATTCGCCCAAGGCGGAAGCTCGCCAGTTGGTGCTGGCGACACGCCGTCAAACGCCTCCAGCGACATCCTCAATGCCCTGCTGACCTTGGGCTACAACGAGCGTGAAGCGCTCGGTGCGATGAAGACGTTGGCGCCAGAGACATCGGTCTCGGATGGCATTCGTGGAGCCTTGAAATTGCTCTCGAAAAGCTGAGTAAACCCAGCTCAGCTAAACTGGCCGCATGAGCATACAAACCGACAAATTTGCCGAGAAAGAAATCGACCGTCTGATTTCGGCTGATACCGAATCGACGCAGGAAGAAACTATTGAGCGCGCCTTACGGCCAAAGAAATTGGCTGAATATATCGGCCAAGTAAAAATTCGTGGCCAGATGGAAATTTTTATTGAGGCGGCCAAGAAGCGCAAAGAATCGCTGGATCATGTTTTGCTATTTGGCCCGCCAGGTTTGGGCAAGACGACCTTGGCGCACATCATTGCGCATGAGATGGGCGTAAATTTGCGCTCGACTTCCGGGCCGGTGCTTGAGCGTGCCGGAGACTTGGCGGCGATGTTGACTAATCTTGAACCCAACGATGTGTTGTTCATCGATGAAATACATCGGCTCTCGCCAGTGGTAGAAGAAATTTTATATCCGGCGCTGGAAGATTTTCAGATTGACATCATGATCGGCGA
>JANYAW010000156.1 GCA_025361105.1 Rhodocyclaceae bacterium
TGCCGATGGTCGGCGTTTATGGTCGACCGACGCTCAAACTCGGCGGTTGTGCGGCAAAACTATCACTCAATGCACCGGCAGATTTTGTGGCCTTGTCAACGCAGGTCAAACCCTTGGTCAAAACCAAAAATTCCGACATCGTGTTTGTCGGCTACGGCGTGGTTGCACCGGAATATGGTTGGGACGATTACAAAGATGTCGACGTGCGCGGCAAGACTATTATCATGTTGATTAACGACCCGCAGATTCCTGATCCGGCGAATCCAGACGAACTTGATCCGAAAATGTTCAAGGGACGCGCCATAACTTATTACGGGCGCTGGACTTACAAATATGAAATCGCGGCGGCCAAAGGTGCGGCGGCGGCAATCATCGTGCATGAAACCAAAACTGCTGCGTACCCGTATATCGTGGTGATTAACGGCAACACCCGTGAGGGATTTGGTTTGCGCCGCAACGACCATCATAGCGGCGACGTGCCGGTGCGATCGTGGATACGCGTTGATCGTGCGCAAGAACTATTCGCGGCTTGCGGCCAGGATTTTGCCGCACTCAAACAAGCCGCATTGAAGCCGGACTTTCGACCCGTGGCGCTAAAGGCAAAAGCCAGTTTCAGCATCAAGCAAACACTGCGCGAAGTGGCGACAAAAAACGTCGTTGCGAAAATTGATGGTACCGGTGGTAACGATCCCACGCGAAAAAATGAATGGTTGATATACAGCGCACATTGGGATCATCTGGGCAAACAAGGGCCGAATTTTTATCCCGGGGCGCTCGACAATGCTTCGGGCACAGCCGCTTTGCTCGAACTCGCCCACGCCTTTAGCGAAGATGCCAAGGCGGGCAAAACGCCCGCGCGCAGCGTGCTGTTTCTCGCCACCACTGCCGAAGAATCCGGTTTACTCGGTGCAGCGTGGTACGGCAGTAACCCGCTTTATCCGCTCAATAGAACTATCGCCAATATCAATATCGACGGCATCAATCCCTACGGTTTGACCACCGATATTGGCATTACCGGACAAGGGCAATCGAGCATGGATGAATTGCTCGCTGACGCAGCCAGCGCACAAGGCCGCACCGTGAGTGCCGAAACGCGCCCCGAACACGGCAGCTTTTTTCGCGCCGATCAATTTGAATTCGCGCGTGTCGGCGTGCCCGGTTTATACCTTGCTGACGGTAGCGATTACATCGGCAAACCGGCGGGTTATGGCATCGCGCGACGCGATCAATTCACGGCCAATGATTATCACAAGCCGACTGACGTGATCAAACCTGATTGGGATTTGGCCGGTGGTGTGCAAGATGTCGGCCTGCTTTACACCGTCGGTCGTCGCCTCGTCGATGGTGTGGAATACCCATCGTTTTATCCGACATCGGAATTTAGAAAATTGCAGGATGCGCGCTTGAAGGGCAACAGCAAATAAGTTCATTGCCAACATTTATCTGACAACATCAGGAGACAAAAAAAATGAACATCAAAACGATGTCACCCATTTCACGAATTGCGGTAACGACACTTATCTGCGCTGCGAGCTGCGCTGCAAGTTTTGCGCAAACGCTTAATCCAACGCATTTCGACCCCAAAGGGAAACCGCCTTCGGCGACGACCATCGCGTCGCAGCAAGCTTTACGCGCCAGCCTGCCGCTGCTAGACAAACTCGATTTTGAAGAAGCCAATCGCGGCTTCATCGCCGCACCCGTGTCGCGACAAATCATGTCCGACACAGGCACGGTCGCTTGGGACATGGGCAGCTACGATTGGTTGTTGCCGGAAAAAAATGGCGGCAGGGATTTCGACAGTATTCACCCCTCGCTGCAGCGTCAGGCCTTGCTGAATATGGCTTTCGGGCTTTACGAAGTGGTGCCGGGAAAGATTTATCAAGTACGCGGATTTGATCTGGCCAACATGACCCTGATTAAAGGCGATACCGGCTGGATTATCTTTGATGTGCTCACTACCAGGGAAACTGCGCGCGCGGCACTGGCCTTTGCCAACGAAAAACTGGGCGCACGTCCGGTCGTCGCGGTGATCTATTCGCATGCGCATGCCGACCATTTTGGTGGCGTTCGCGGCGTGGTTGATGATGCCAATGTAGCGAGCGGCAAAGTAAAAATTATTGCGCCAGCGCACTTCATGGAACACGCGGTTTCCGAGAACGTGCACGCGGGTCCGGCAATGTCCCGCCGTCTCCAGTTTCAATACGGCACCATTCTGCCGCGCAATCCATTCGGGCACGTTGATCAAGCCATAGGCAAGAATGTAGCAGCGGGAAACATCGGGCTAATCGCGCCGACCACCAGCATCGTGATGCCGATACAAGAACTAACAGTGGACGGGGTCAGGATGGTTTTTCAGAACACGCCCGGCACCGAATGCCCTGCGGAAATGAATACCTGGCTGCCCGACATGAAGGCGTTTTGGGCAGCAGAAAATATCACTGGCACCATCCACAATATCTACACGCTACGTGGCGCTTTGGTACGTGATGCGCTGGAATGGTCAAAGAAAATCAACGAAGCCTTGTATATGTTCGGCGACAAAGCCGACGTGATGATGTCTGCACATAGCTGGCCGCGTTTTGGCAATGCGCGCATTCAACAAATCATGCGCGATCAGCGCGACGCGTATGCCAATCTCAACAACGGCGTGCTGAACCTGGCCAACAAAGGTGTGACGATTAACGAAGTGCACAACGTTTATCAACTCCCCGCCAGTTTGCAAAAAAGTTGGGCCGCGCATAGCTATCACGGCTCCGAAGCACACAACAGTCGCGCTGTCATCAATCGCTATCTTGGCTATTGGGATGGCAATCCGGCCACGCTGATTCCGCTCTCGCCCAAAGACTCGGCGCCGGAATATGTGGCGATGATGGGTGGCGCGAAAAAGATACTTGCGCGCGGCAAAGTACTGCACGATCAAGGAAAATATTTACTGGCGATTGAGCTGCTCAACAAGCTGGTTTATGCCGAGCCGCAAAATCAAAAAGCCAAAGACTTGCTGGCTGATTGCTTTGAGCAAGTCGGCTACCAAAAGGAAAGTACCTCGCTACGCCACAGCTTTTTGGCCGCCGCGATGGAACTACGCTCGCATGTGAACACTGACGTGAAAATCAAAACCACCGGCCCCGATTTGGTTCGCGCCATCTCCAGCGAAATGTTGATGGAAGCCTTGGCGATTCGCTTCAACAGCAACAAAGCACAAGCACTGGGCATCGCCTTCAGAGCCAACATCAACACGCCCGACACTGGTGAAACTTTCGTGCTCGAAGTGAGCAACTCAACAATGACCAGCATTCATGGAGTCACCAGTGCCAACCCCGACATCACGCTCACGCTGCCGCGCATGGCTTTGGTCGGCTTCCTCACCGGCCAAGCCAAACTGGAAGATTTAATCGCCAATGGCAAAGCCACGCTCACTGGCAACCCCGCGCCATTGGCGAAACTCAAATTAGCCATCGATGAATTCCCACCGGCGTTTGAAATCATGCCGGGGACTTTGGCGCAAATGCCGATGGTGAAATAACCGGACGAAACTTGATGCAGGTCACGGCGTGTTGTAGGCACCAACTGGCAAAATGCATGGCTATCACATTACAGAAATTGCACACTGCTTTTTAGGAGAGATTTTCAAATGAAACAACTCAGTGGTACCGACAACTCATTTCTGGTTTCTGAACGGAAAAACGTATTCAACCATGTCGCCAGTTTGTGCATTTACGACGTGAGTACGGCACCCGGCGGCAAAGTTCGCTACAAAGACATCCTGCAGCATTTTGAGGATCGCATGCATCTGAATCCGATTTTCCGTAGCCGCTTGGCAGAGGTTCCTTTTGGCTTGGATCGCCCTTATTGGGTTGAGCAAGCCGATGTCGATATGGAATTTCACATTCGCCATATTGCACTCCCTGAGCCCGGTGATTGGCGTCAGCTGATGATACAAGTTGCTCGTTTGCATTCACGCCCACTTGATCGCACACGGCCAATGTGGGAAGTTTATGTGATTGAAGGTCTCGACAATATTCCGAAGTTGCCGCCAGGTTCGTTCGCCTTATTTTCCAAGTTTCATCATGCCTCGGTTGATGGCATGGCAGGCGCACATCTCGCGATTCAACTTCATTCAAACTCACCAAACAACGAGGCTCCAAATAACGAGAAACATGCAATTTATGTTGACCGTGATCCGTCGACGCTTGAGTATGCTGCGCGAGCCGTAGTTAATGGTGTTAACCGTGCGATTGAGCTTGGCAAGCTATCAGCCAAGGTGACAGGCAAGGTGGCTGAATATGGCCGCGAGCAATTGACTCAGGCGCGAGGCAACGCTGACCAGTCCCTTAGCGACGACGACAAGCCTGCAACTGGCAAAGCACCGCACACGCGGTTCAGTGCGCTCGTCTCACCGAACCGCGTCGTTGATGGTTTCGGCATGCCGCTTTCACGAATCAAGCGAGTGCGCGCCAAGATTCCCGAGGCATCATTGAACGACATATTTTTGGCGGTAGCCGGTGGCGGAGTGCGCAAGTATTTGCTGAGCAAACACGAGCTTCCATCACAATCCTTGACGGCATTGATGCCGATGTCTTTACGCACTGATGCTTCGGCAGGTGGCAATGCGGTAGGTGCGGCGACGGTCCGCGTGCGCTCGGATATTGAGGACCCGCTCGAGCGACTGCACGTCGCACACCACGAGGCCATATTGGGCAAGAACCAAGCTGAAAAACTGGGGACCGACCTACTCGAAAAAATCTTGAGTACGCTCCCGTCAACTGTGGGTCGCTTGATCGTTAGTAAAGGCTTGATTCCGACGCTCAACATGACCGTTTCAAATGTGCGCGGCCCCGATAAGCCGCTCTACGTTGCCGGTGCCAAAGCGATGTGCTTTTATCCGGTCAGCATACCGATGGATGGCTTGGGACTAAACGTCACCGGCGTGAGCTACAACGGAGTGATGTGGGTGTCGGTCGTGTCGTGCCGCAACATGCTGCCCGACCCGGCGTTTTTCACCCAGTGCTTGAAAGCAGCCTGGGAGGAGATTTTGGCAGCGGCGGATGCATTGCCGGGTAGTGGCGCTGCGCCGGAAAAGAAAGTCGCGCCGGTGCCCAAGAAAGTAGCGGTGGCTAAGAAAGCAGTGGTGAAAACTGGTGCGGTGAAAAAACCTGCCATCACCAAGGCAACCAAGACGACGTCGCGTAGCAAAAAGAAAATCTAAGAGCGAGAAAAGTGCGAAAACCGCAAGCGATCAATCTCGCATCACTACTGGCGCTGGTGGCTCTGCTTTCACCCCGCATGGCGCTCGCCAGCGCGGAAGCGCCGGACGATATTCCTGCGCTTTTTCAAACCAGTTGCGCGGTATGTCACGACCATCCGGAAACCAAAGCGCCGCCGGTTGATAGTTTGCGCAAAATGCCCTTCCAGCGAATTTTGCAAACCTTGGAAATCGGCATCATGGCGCCGATGGCGGCCACTTTGAAACCGGCGCAACGCCAGCAAATTGCCAAATGGCTGGCCGCCGAAGAAGATGCCAAACGTAACCAATGGCTGGAAACCACGGCCTGCGCCAGAACCACTCCGGTCACACCGTCCGGTCGCGAAAACTGGGGCTACGGCAGCGACAATGCGCGACATGCCGTCGACGTTGGCATAGACAAAAAAAATGTCGCCGCGCTTGAACTGCTGTGGTCGATTGCACTACCCGCCGTGACTTCCATGCGTTCCATGCCAGTTGGTGCTGGTGACACGCTGTTCCTTGGCGCGCAGGATGGTCGCTTGCTGGCGCTGGACCGGCAAACCGGCTGCGTGCGCTGGAGTCTGGCGCAGGATGTGCCGATACGCACCGCGCTAACGCTGGAGCGCACGCCGGATGGCATCAACACTTTGTTTTTCGCCAATGAACTCGGCACTGTATTCGCGGTCGACGCAAGCAAGGGCACGCTGCGCTGGAAGACCTCGGCCAAGACCCATCCGCTGTCCATTCTCAGTGGTTCCATGGCCTATCACGAGGGACGTTTGTTCGTGCCGATTTCGTCGTTTGAAGTGGCCGTCGCCGGGTCACCGAAGCACGAATGTTGCCGCGCACATGGTGGCGTAATGGCCCTCGACGCGCAGACCGGCGAAAAAATCTGGAACTACGCCACCACCCGCAACGCCGAAAAAACTACCATCAACAGCGACGGCGTACAGATGTGGGGGCCTTCCGGCGCGGTGGTGTGGAATCGCCCAACGGTGGACGCAAAGCGAGGCTTGCTGTATTTCGGTACCGGCGAAAATGCCTCATCTCCCGCCACCGAAACCAGCGATGCCATCATCGCCCTGGACCTCAAAACCGGCGAACAGCGCTGGGTGTTTCAGGCGCTCGCCAATGATGCCTGGAACGCCGCCTGCCTGCGTCACGCGGCGAGTTGCCCACAGGAAGATGGCCCCGATTTTGACTTTGGCGCGCCAGCGATTTTGGTCAAGGATGGAAAAGGAAAAGGCAAGGGAGATTTGATTTTGGCCGGGCAAAAATCCGGCGAAGTTTTCGCCCTCGATCCCGACAACAAGGGCGCACTGATTTGGCGTCATCATTTCACGCCGACCTCGCTCAAGCACAATTCCAACGCCGGCATACATCACGGCATGGCGACCGATGGTCAGCGCGTGATCGTTCCCATCGCCGACTCCGAGCACAAGACTTCGAGCCATATTCCACAACCCGGCATCCATGCCTTGTCGGTCACCGATGGCAAGCTGCTCTGGACGCGCGCCTTGACTCGCGGTTGCGAATTCGATCCTGCGGATACGCCGGGTGTCGGGCTGAACAACAAGCTTGGCGCAATCAGCGCTCGTCCGCCATGGCCAACCTGCACTTTCTATTACGCCCCCTCCGCACCGCCGACCATCGCCAACGGGCTGGCCTACGTCGCCACCCTCGATGGCAAGCTGCACATTCTGGATGCCAGCAACGGCAGGACTTTGCGCATCATCGAAACCAACCGCGCCTACACCGCCAGCAACGGCCTCGAAGGCCACGGCGGCGCGATTGATGTTGGTGGCGCGCTGGTGATTGGCAATCAGGTCATCATCACGTCGGGTTACGCTTTCGCCGGCCAGATGCCGGGAAATATGCTGCTGGTGTATGGGGTGAAAACGCGGAAATGAAGGTGAGTTGGGATTCTTTGACTCAGCGGCGAACGTTCTCTCTATCCCTGCCCTTGTCCTCGTTGAGCCTCAACACATAGCGTGGTGCCAGCGCACGCTGCGCGTAAAGCTGCGGCAGGAAATGGCGCAGGTTGGCCACCTCTTCGATTTGATGCCGCTCCCATTCGGCCAGCATGGCTTCGCTGAAGGTGCTGGTACGCAGCAGCCAATTCACCGCCGGGGCTAGCAGCGGCCAGTCGACCCCGATCAGGCTGTCGACGCGATAACGACTGCCACCAAGTGTGGCCTCAAAAATGTGGCGGATCTCACCGAGCCAGATCCCACTGAATTCCGGGCGCACCGTCATGCCGCGCGGCGAGAATTCGGTAATGCGTCCGCCACCCTCGCTGTCAAACGATCCAAACCATTCCTGACGCATAACCAGTGCGCCCAGCCCCATCCCCGGCTGGCCATCGCTCGCCGCTTGTTGGACCTACACGCGACCATGTTCGGTCAAATGAAACAGGTGATAAAACGGATAGCGCTTGCCGCCAATATCGACCCCGGCAATCGGCAACACGCGATACCACTAGAGCAACATTTCCGGCGTGATGCCTTCCAGTGGCAGATGGGTAATTTCCACATGCACCTGTCCGTTGGGCAGGATGTGGTGCGAATATTTCGCGGTCCTGTAATCGATTTTTTCCCAGCCAAAATCGCGCGGCGCATCGTGGGGAATTCTCGTACACGCGGTGAGCTGCAAGATCAAGCACAGCGCAATCACACAGCATGTAAGGGAAGAAATTCTCGACCACATTTTTTTCAATTATCCTTAACTCAATCAAGACTCAGTTAAACACGAGAAATCACCACAATGAATCTGCTAGCCAACTTTGGTTCTTCGGAAATTCGCTTGCTCCTGATTGGTCGCGGTTTGCGTGCATTTGTTGATGGCTATGTGGCGATTTTGTTGCCGGTGTATTTGCTTGCGCTTGGCTTGAGCACGCTGGACGTCGGCTTGCTCAGCACGGCAACTTTGTTGGGCTCGGCAACGCTAACTCTGATCGTTGGTGCCTGGGGACATCATTTTGCGACGCGGCGCTTGTTGCTGTCGGCCGCGTTACTGATGGCAGCAACCGGCTTGGCATTCATCAGTTTTGAGAGCTTTTGGCCACTGCTGCTGGTCGCTTTCGTCGGTACGCTCAACCCTAGCGCGGGCGATGTCAGCGTGTTCCTGCCACTGGAACACGCGCAGATTGCCGGGGCCACGTCAGACAGCAATCGCACGACCATCTTTGCCCGATACAGCTTGATTGGATCGCTCAGCGCGGCATTGGGTGCGCTCTGCGTGGCCATACCCGAGGCGCTCGCCAGCCAGGGTGTCGAGCGTTTGCCTGCGCTGCGCTGGATGTTTGTGTTTTATGCGCTGACCGGATGCGTGGTCTATCTGCTGTATCGCCGCTTGCCAAAATTCGAGGCACATGAAGTGCAGGCTCGCCCGGCACCATTGAAGGAGTCGCGTGCGATTGTGATTCGCATTGCGGCGCTGTTTTGCGTCGACGCCTTTGCCGGCGGCTTAGTGTTGAATTCCTTATTAGCTTTGTGGCTGTTTGCGAAATTCGATCTGTCGCTGGTCGCCGCTGGTTCCTTCTTCTTTTGGTCTGGTCTGCTCAGCGCCGTTTCGCAACTCGCTGCTCCGCTCGTGGCACGGCGAATTGGATTGCTCAACACGATGGTATTCACCCACATTCCGGCGAATGTTTTTCTGATTCTGGCGGCACTGGCGCCCACACTGCCATTCGCATTGGGGTTTTTATTGCTGCGCGCCCTGCTTTCGCAAATGGATGTACCAACACGCAGCGCCTACGTGATGTCGGTGGTGACCCCGCCCGAGCGTGCCGCCGCCGCGAGCTTCACCGCCACACCACGCAGCCTCGCCGCGGCGCTGGGGCCAACGCTGGGCGCGGCCATGTTCGCGGCGGGATTTTTAGCCGCGCCACTGCTGGTCGCCGGAGGCCTGAAAATCGCTTACGACCTCGCGCTGTGGCGATCTTTTCGCTTGCATGCGGTGGATGAAAAACCACTGGTCAAATAAATCACCCCAGTTGGTGCTGGTGACACGCCGTCACCGAGGTCCTTCGTTCGCCGCCGCTTCTGCCCTGACGAGTTTGTGTTTGCGATAAGGCGAAACGGAATTTATTGCGCCCGTGGCCAATTATTTCTTGCTTATTTCTGGCGATGCATAACCTCAACCACCGCCCCAGAAAATGCTGCGCCTTCAAAACCCCTCACGAGGTCTTCATGCACCAGTTGCACTCGCGTCATAACCTCGTTGCACTTCAGACTTGAATCCGCCGATCAATTACAAACAAGCGATGCTTCACAGCATGATTGCTCCTAAGAGTATCTGTTACTGAAGAGTTAGAATTGGCTATGAGTCTTCACAACACACTTGATCGCGAATTCCCCGACATGATGGAGCGACATCCAACAATTTCGGATTGCTACTCGGCGGCGACGCTGGCTTCCCTTTATGCAGGCGATTGCCTCGAAATGCTGTCCACCATGCCGGACGATGAGGCTCACTTGATTGTTACTTCACCGCCATACAACTTGGGGAAAAAATACGAGAAGCGTGATGACTTTGACAAATATCTATCATGGCAGGAAAGCGTTATTGATGAGTGTGTGCGCGTGCTTTCCCCTCGTGGCAGTATTTGTTGGCAGGTTGGTAACTATGTCAATGCTGGTGAAATTATTCCTTTGGATATCGCGTTGTTCCCTGCATTCGCAAAACATGGGTTGAAGCTACGTAACCGGATCATCTGGCATTTTGAACATGGATTGCACTGCTCCAATCGCTTGTCTGGACGACATGAAACTATCCTGTGGTTTACGAAGACGAACGACTACACATTCAATCTTGATCCGGTTCGTGTGCCCCAAAAATATCCAGGAAAAAAATATTTCAAAGGACCAAAGGCTGGACAGTTCTCAGGCAATCCAATCGGAAAGAATCCTGGGGACGTTTGGATTTTCCCCAACGTAAAAAACAATCACGTCGAAAAGACCTTACACCCCTGTCAGTTTCCCATTGAACTGGTTGAACGCTTGATTTTGTCAATGACGCAACCGGGTGACCTAGTACTGGACCCGTTCGCTGGCGCGGGGACTTCAGTCGCGGCGGCTGTGCGGCACGGGCGGCGTGGATGCGGTGCAGAAAAGATGCCCGAATACGTCGCGATAGCTCGTGAAAGAATTGCACAGGCAATGGACGGCACTTTGCCTGTACGTCCAATGAACACACCGGTTTATGATCCAAACAAGGCTGGTAGCAGCCTGACTCGCAATCCTTGGACCGCTCCCTTCGTAGCGCTCGAAACGGCCACGTCACCAAAGCAATATCGCTTGCTTCAAGAACGCACGGCTTATACGGTAAGCAAATGAGAATCGTCAAAACCTACTCGCATCTCAACGGGCTGGAGTATTTGCTGGTACATAAGAAGAAATTGTGGGCGGAAATTCAAGCAGTGATACAACAGGTTGATGCCGAAGCTTGCCGCACAAAAGTAAGCAAAGAGTTGCGAATGAAAGGGCAATTGAAATACAGCCCGATTGATATGAACCGCCACTTCAACGACTTACTCAAGGCGCGCGACTGGCGAGAGAGTCGCGTTACCTACTGGGTGACCGATGACGAGAAAATTATTCGACAAACCATCGCACAGCCGGCCGACGAGCAAAGGCGTGAAATTGAGAAGGCCGGTCTAACGCCGATCATGAGCTACAACCAAACGGACTTTGTGAAGGATCGAGTAGCGATTGAAGTTCAGTTTGGCAAATACGCTTTCGTTGCTTACGATTTATTTGTCAAGCACTTGGCCTTTTATGTGCGCGATCAAATTGATGTCGGCATTGAGATATTGCCAATGAAGGCATTGCAGCATCATATGTCGTCTGGGCCAGGTTACTATGAAGGTGAGCTCTACAACGTCATCCGAAATGGACGCGGCGTTCCGTCCGTACCACTGGTCATCGTCGGCATCGCGCCGTAAGCGACTCTCACACGTCATGAGGCTAAGAGAGATGCCATCTCGATGAAGCTGACAAATAATAGAGAGTAGACCACGG
>JANYAW010000177.1 GCA_025361105.1 Rhodocyclaceae bacterium
TCCACCAAAATTCCGCCGAGCTTGCGTCCGTCCAGCAAAATATCGTTCGGCCATTTGAGTCGCGCTGGCACTGATGACAGCGTGTCATCAGCACCAACTGGTGAGTTTTGCTCCAACGCGCGCACCACCGCCAGTCCCGCCGCCAGCGACAAGCCAGCGGGCTGAACACCTTGCGGCAAGCGCCACAGGAGTGAAAACGTCAAGCTGTCGCCGACCGCCGAAATCCACGCCCGCCCACGTCGCCCACGCCCCGCGCTTTGTTCTCGCGCAACTACCACCGAGCCACTGGCCGCCCCCATTTCGGCGCGCGCCAGCAACACCGAATTAGTCGAATCGCATTGCTCAAGTAAATCGATATCGAAATGGCATGCGCGCGCACCGAGTGCAAATTTCAGTGCAACAAGATCGAGGTCGGCGAGGTTTACGTCGTGCGGCATCGTCGCATTATGCTGTGGCTAGTCAAACTCGATGGGCAAGCATTGGAAATTTTGTCCGTTGCCGTGTTTGAATAGCCCCATAGTTATCACGCCAAGGATTCACCATGAGTTCTCAATCGCACTTACTCCGCACGCGTCGTTTCCTGCCGCTGTTCATCACGCAACTGCTCGGCGCGCTCAATGACAATGTGCTCAAAAATGCGATGGTGGTTTTGCTCACTTTTCAGGCCACCACCTGGACCAGTATCAAGCCGGAATTGTTGGGAATTCTGGCCGGTGGAATTTTCATATTGCCGTTCTTTTTGTTCTCCGCCACCGCCGGACAACTGGCCGACAAATACGACAAAGCCAAGCTCGCGCAAATCGTGAAGCTGCTCGAAATCGCCATCGTCTGCGTTGCCGGCGTCGGGTTTTTTGTGCATGACATCATGATCTTGTTCACCAGCATTTTCCTGCTCGGCGTGCATTCCACCCTGTTCGGCCCGGTCAAATACGCCATCCTGCCGCAGCATTTGCACAAGGACGAACTCATCGGTGGCAATGCGCTAATCGAAGCCGGTACCTTTATCGCCATCCTCGGCGGCACCTTGCTCGGCGGCCTATTGGCGGGCTCCGAAGGTGGCACTGCATGGATTACCGGCGTGGGTTTGCTGATCGCCGTCATCGGTTATTTTTCAGCGCGAAATATTCCCGTCGCTGCCCCGCCCGCGCCCGAATTAAAAATCAGCGCCAACATCATCAAGGAGACCTGGCGCAACGTACAGTTTGCCCGCGTCGACCAAACCGTATTCCTCTCCATCATGGGGATATCGTGGTTTTGGCTCTACGGTTCCTTGTTTCTCGCGCAGTTTCCGTCCTACACCAAAAACATTTTGGGCGGCAGCGAGACCGCCGTCACTTTGTTGCTCGCCACCTTCACTTTCGGCATCGGCATCGGCTCATTGCTATGCGAAAAAATGTCCAAAGGCCGCGTCGAACTTGGCCTCGTGCCGTTCGGCTCCATCGGTCTGACCTTGTTCGCCATCGATATCGCCTTCGCTTCGCCCGGCACCCTGGCGCACGAACCGCTAGGCGCGTTGGCCTTGCTCAACGTCGCCTCGACCTGGCGCGTGTTGTTTGATTTGAGCATGATTGGTGTCTTCGGTGGCTTCTTCATCGTGCCCTTGTACGCGCTGGTGCAGCAACGCTCCGACCCTGAATTCGGTGCTCGCATCATCGCCGCCAATAACATCGTCAATGCCTTGTTCATCGTCGTCGGCGCGGGTGCAGCAGGAGGAATGCTCTCGGCCGGACTGTCGATTCCCATGTTGTTCGCCGTGGCCGGTGTGTGCAATGCGGCGGTGGTGATTTACATCTACAAACTGATCCCCGAATTTCTCCTGCGCTTCATCATCTGGATGCTCATTCAGACCATCTATCGGCTGCGGGTGGTCAAGCTCGACGACATACCCGACCAAGGTGCGGCGGTCATCGTTTGCAACCACGTCAGCTTTGTCGACGCGCTGGTCGTTTTGGCTGCGTCGCCACGCCCGATCCGCTTCGTGATGGACAAAGATATTTTCCGTTGGCCAATTCTGAGTTTCGTTTTCAGATCCAGCAAAGCCATCCCCATCGCCTCGGCCAAGGCTGACCCCGAACTGATGGAAAAAGCCTTTGCCGAAATCGCCCTGGCGCTTGACGCAGGTGATTTGGTCGGCATCTTCCCCGAAGGAAAAATTACTTACGACGGCAACATCAATCCCTTCCGCCCCGGCATCACCCGCATCCTTGAACGCAACCCGGTGCCGGTCGTGCCGATGGCATTGCGCGGCCTATGGGGCAGTTTCTTCTCGCGTGTCGAAGGCGCCGCAATGAAGAAAGTTTTCCGCCGTGGCGTGTTTACCAAAATCGAAATCGTCAGCGGCAAAATCGTGCCAGCCAACGAGGTTTCGCCAGAGCGATTACAAGCCGACGTCAGCGCATTGCGTGGTGAGTGGCGGTAGGGTGTTAGCGACAAAGCGATAGGCCACAACGGCGTATCACCAGCACCAACTGACAAGAATTTGGCGAATGACGCAGGGCTTGATGCAATGCATTTCGCGTGAGGGCTGGTGTAACGATCCATAAGAAGCGCATGGTCAGTTTGGCATGCGTCGAGTTCATTCGGCGGTTCTTGCTGCATGTTCTGCCCAGCGGATTCAAGCGCATGCGGCGCTTCACAAAGCCCACCCACATGCGTTACAACGCAAACGGCATACCCGTGCGGTGCTACTATGCAAATTGTTTGAAAAGCTGCGCGCGAAATTTACAGTTTCCATAAGCCAACGCACCAGCGTCGGTTCAGTCCAAACGCTATTTGTTAGACCTCAGAAGGAGCCACTCATGGATGCCTACATTGTCATTGGCGACCAGCACTCGTACAAGTCTTCGGTGCTTCGTTCCCTAAGCGGGAGCCGAAAATATGGGGTGCGTCCATGCGTCATATTGCCCAACCCGGTTCAAGACGTGTATGTCCGCCTCTCGTCGCTCCAAGAAGCCAATGGCTTTCTGCCTGCTGCGTTTGTTGCTCGAGTCAGCGCGAGCGGAGCCACATCTGCGCTATTTGCACTGCGACCCAAAAGCCGGGGCGCGTTCCCCAATGCGGATGCCTATGTCCATTACTTCATCAATACCGCTGGTTGGACAATCCAGCGAGTGGCCATCATGAACTCAGTGGTCAATCCTCTTGCAACACCACTCCCCGTCGCGTGCCTTGGCTACTTCGCGCTGGGAGCGCCGCCAGTTGCAGTCAATCAAGTGGCAAGCGGCGTTCGCGCGCACTTCAACTGGCTGTGAGGCTGATGCCTAACGGATCTGCGCAAACGGCTGCACAACCCCCTCGACTCCACGTTATGCGTCCCCTACGGTGGTCATCGCCTGATCTCACGCGGCCGCAAGTGCTACTATTAACTGATGATTGATTGGTCTTCCTGTCCCGATGTCGAGCGCGACCCTGATCGCGTAAGTGGTGCTTGGGTTTTCCGTGGCACACGGGTGCCAGTTGCCGCACTGTTTGAGAACCTTGAAGAAGATGCTTCCGTTCATCAATTCCTTGAATGGTTTCCAGGTGTTTCCTTGCCTCAGGCTCGTCACGTACTAGAGCACGCGGCCCGGTCTACTTTACAGACAGCATAGGTGCGCGTTCTTTTTGACCAAGGAACCCCGGTTCCTTTGCGGCAAGCTCTTGCGGGTCATCGTGTCTCGACTGCTTACGAGCTTGGCTGGGCTACGCTAAAAAACGGCGAACTGTTACGTTCTGCCGAAGAACAAGGGTTCGAGGTGCTGGTAACCACCGACACCAATCTCCGGTATCAACAAAACTTAACGGCCCGGCGAATTGCTGTCGTTGTACTCTCTACAACAAGTTGGCCTCGCATTCGAGTTGTCGCAGCGCATGTCGCCTCGGCCGTAAATTCAGCCTCCAACGGTAGCTATGTCGAGGTTGCTGTACCGTAAAACGGTTAACCCATCCATCAACACGAATACCGGCGGTAAGGCTGTCGGCGTCGGTTATGTCAAACATTGTGCGCCGCAACTTTGCCGCCCTTGACATATCATTATTGGTATATCCATAATGTAGTATGTGGCAAATCGATGAGCACCGTCGCGTTGACAAGCAACTTTCTGGGTCTGTTCCGATTGAGGTCTTGAAGCGCTACGAAAAATGGAAAGACATTGCACGACTTTCCGGTCCGCAAGGCTTACGCGCAATCAAGGGGTTCCACGATGAAGCGCTGTCTGGTGAGTTGAAAGGCCATCGTTCCTCGCGACTTGGGCTTCAATGGCGTGTGATTTATCGGGTTGTTGCAAACGTATTGCAGATTCATGTGGTTCATGTCACGCCCCATGACTACAGGAGGCCATGAAATGAAAGAGTTTCGTCCCGCAAAAAAGCGTGTTGAGGTTACGGTCGGTGAGTCCGTTCGTATCCTGCGCGAGCTCCAGGAGTTGAGTCAAAGCCAACTGTCCGAACTCACTGGCATCCCACAGGCCACGATTTCCGCTATTGAAAATGGTCGAGTCAATCTGGGGGTCGAGCGTGCAAAGGTTTTCGCTCGCGCCCTCCAGTGCCATCCGGCCGTGCTCGTATTCCCTGGCTGGGAAGTTCCGCTTGAGCGTGCCGCATAGCCCTGCGCTCAACACGAACCGCCGAAATACTGCGCATTTCGGTTCCTTCCGCGCTTCGCGCTCCGGCAGCCGGTTAGCTCCACGCTGGGCCTCTTGAAACGTTTTATTAGTCTATACGCTTCAGGAGTATAGTCGCTCAATGCTCACCGTCGTCGAAACCTTGCTGTTCCAGCGCCAATGGCCCCTCTATTGGACAGAAGAGGAACGTGGAGAATTTGCTGCGTACATTGCAGAGCATCCCACCGCCGGAGATGTCGTGCCCGAATCCGGGGGTATTCGCAAAGTACGCTGGAAGCGAGCAGGCTCGGGCAAGTCGGGTGGTGTGCGAGTGATTTACGTTACTCGCAACGCCGAGGGTGAAGTTGTCTTGCTTACGCTATATGCAAAGTCAAAGACAGACAACCTCATCGGTCCCAAGTTAAAGGAGATTCGCCGTGCCCTTGAAGAATAATCCCCTTACCAAGGCTGAACTTGAAGCCTACGAGGCAAAACGCGATCTTGCTGCGGAACTGTTGCAGTCAGTCCGCGAAATGAAAGCTGGTCAAGTTAGTGTTGTTACGTCACCAGTCATCGAAGCACGCAAAAAGACCGGCCTGTCGCAGTCGCAGTTCGCTGCGCTTCTGGGCGTTTCTGTTCGCACGTTGCAAGGCTGGGAACAAGGTCGCAAGCAACCGAGCGGTGCCGCCCGCACACTGCTTGCCATCGCCAGCACAAATCCGAAAGCCGTGCTGGCCGTCGCAGCTAAATAGCGTCCGGTGGCATGAGGCCCAACCCGGCGTTCGAGCGGGGCTGCGCAAAAAGCCGCGCAGCCCGCCCAGATCTACGTTGAAGCTGTAGAAAACCCATTTCTCGCAAAAATTTCGACGTAAAACTTTTCAGATTTCAGTTTTTAATGTCGCCTCAAAATCGCACCAGTTGGTGCTGGCAATACGCCGTCACTAACGCTAAATTCGCGCATGCTCAATGAAGTTCACCAACATCCTTCTCTTGGCATTGGCCAGTCTGGCCTGCGTCACCGGCCACGCCGAACCTTCGTTGGTGATTGTCGTTCGCCATGCCGAGCGGGCAGCCGAGCCGAAAGCGGATCCGCCGCTCTCGCCCGAAGGTGCGCAGCGCGCGCTGCTGCTGGCTGACTATCTGGCTGGGGCAAAGCTGACCGCCATCATCACCACGCACTATCGCCGTACTCGGGAAACGGCGCTACCGACGGCGAACAAGTTCGGCATCGCGCCCAAGGTCATTGCGGTCAGGCGCGACGAGCTCGCGGCGCATGTTCCAGAGGTCGTCGCGGCAGTTCGGCAACTCAGCGGGGTGGTGTTGGTGGTCGGTCATAGCGACACCGTCGCCGCCATTGTGGCGGGCTTGTCGGATGCAAAACCAACGCAACTTTGTGAGTCCAGCTTCGCAAATATTTTTGTCGTGAATCTTCAACCCGCAGGCAGCGCGGTACTGCAATTCAAGTATGGTCAGGCCGACCCAGCACCGTCAGCGGGATGCCAATAGCGCAAGCAGCGCTTTACGAAACCCCTGCGCCACTGCTGTCATCAATCCCCAATTCCTGGATCTTGCGCGTGATCGTATTGCGTCCGATGCCGAGCAGATTGGCCGCTTCGATGCGCCTGCCGCCAGTCGCTTTTAGCGCTTGGCGGATGACGGTGGTTTCAAAATCGCGATTGGCTAATTTGTAAACTTCGCCGGGCTTGGTGGCGATTAACCGGTCGGCTTCGGCGGCCAGAGCGTCTTGCCAACCGAGCTGGTTTTGGCGCTGCGTGGCGTCGTGCATTTCGGGTGGCAGGTCCGATACGTCGATGCTTTGCCCGGGAGCCATGACCGTCAGCCAATGGCACATATTTTCCAATTGACGGACGTTGCCGGGGAAATCGAAGTTTTGCAAATAAGTGATTGCTGCATCAGTCAGGCGTTTCGGGTCGCCGCCTAATTCAAGCGCGCTCTTGTGCAAAAAATGTCGCGCCAGCAGCGGAATATCGTCGGCGCGTTCACGCAGCGCGGGCAGGCGCAGGCGAATGACGTTTAGTCGATGAAATAGATCTTCGCGAAATAGCCCGGCTTTGACGCGGTCTTCCAGATGTTGATGCGTAGCGGCGATGACGCGCACATTGGCACGCACCGGTTGATGGCCGCCGACGCGATAGTAGTGGCCGTCGGACAAAACACGCAAAAGCCGCGTCTGTAGTTCGGCCGGCATGTCGCCGATTTCGTCGAGGAACAGGGTGCCGCCTTCAGCTTGCTCAAAGCGCCCGCGCCGCGCGCTGGCCGCGCCGGTGAAGGCGCCTTTTTCATGGCCGAACAATTCAGATTCGAGCAGGTCGCGCGGAATCGCTGCGGTGTTGATAGCGATGAAGGGCATGTTTTTGCGCGGACTGTGGCGATGCAGCGCATGGGCCACCAACTCTTTGCCGCTGCCGGATTCACCGTTGATGAGCACGGTGGCGTGCGATTGCGAGAGCCGCCCGATGGCGCGAAAAACTTCTTGCATCGCCACGCCTTGGCCAAGAATTTCCGGCACGGCGCTGACTTCTTCCATTGCGCCGTTTTGGTGCAATGATTGTGCGATGGCGCGACGAACTAGTTCAATAGCCTGGTCGACATCAAAAGGTTTGGGTAGATATTCAAACGCGCCGCCTTGAAACGCAGCGACCGCTGAATCCAAATCCGAATACGCTGTCATGATGATCGCCGGCAGCTCGGGGTGGCGCTCTTTCATCACCTTGAGCAATGCCAGCCCGCTGGTACCCGGCATGCGGATATCGGACATCAGGGCGCAGGGCAGATCACCTGCTTCGAGCGCCGCTAGCGCTTCGTCGGCCGAGGCAAAACTACGACAGGCAATGCTCTCGCGACCCAGCGCTTTTTCCAGTACCCAGCGGATGCTGCGGTCATCGTCGATTATCCAAACTGGCTTCATGTTTCGGTTCCCGTAGTGCTTCCCGTAGTGCTTCCATTGGTACTTCCGTTCGCCACTGTGGCTGACCGTTCGGGATTGAGCGGCAAGCATATTGAAAAAGTGGTGTTGCCCGGACGCGAGCTGACTTCTAGCGTACCGCCGTGCTGTTGCACAAAGCTCTGCGCCAAAGTCAGCCCCAGCCCACTGCCATTTTCGCGCCCCGATACCAGTGGGTAAAAAATTCTGTCACGTATAGCGTCAGGAATGCCAGGGCCATTGTCGATGACTTGCAATTCGAGTGCCAGCCGGTAATGACGTTTGACTAAAGTGACTTGACGCACGGCGCGCGTGCGAAAGGTGATTTCGCCGACAGCGGACGGCTTGCCATTGCCGGAAATCGCTTGCGCCGCATTGCGCGCAATATTCAAAATTGCTTGAATCAACTGCTCGCGATCACCGGTTATGTCGGGCAGCGAAGTATCGTAATCGCGTTGCACATGCACGCCATGAAACTCGGCATGTATCAGCCGCCGCACGCGCTCCAGAATTTCGTGAACATTGACCTGTGCCGCTTGCATGGCGCGATGCGAGGAGAGTAAGCGCTGCATCAGGTCTTGCAAACGATCCACTTCCTTGATGATGACTTGGGTGTATTCACGCAGCGGCGCAGAGGATAATTCGCGCTCCAGCAATTGCGCCGAGCCGCGAATTCCACCCAGTGGATTTTTGATTTCATGCGCCAGATTGCGCACCAGTTCGCGGCTGACTTGTTGTTGCTGCGCCAAATGTTCTTCGCGTGCGGCCTTGAGCTGTTGGTCGATGGCACGAAACTCCAAAAGCAAACGCGCAGCACCGGCTTCAATTGGTGTCACCGTGCAATCGGCATGAAATGGCGCGCCAGCTTCGCTACCCTTGAGCGCCAATTGAAGATTGTGACCGGTGTAGCTCCAATTGTTTTTCAGCGCGTTGTCGAGCGCCGGGGTGAGCTCCAAAGGATGTCCGACGAGACTAGCCAGAGGTCGTCCGATGACATGACGCAAGCTAATCGAAAACAGATTCTCGGCCGCTGGATTGACATGCCGGATATGCAAATCGGCATCAACCAGCACGACCGCGCAGGAGAGCAAATCAAGTCCGTTAAATGCAGAAAAAGTGGGCTTAGCGTTCATCGAGAATTAGATGTGCAAGAAGCGCACCAAGGCGCACGAACAAGGCTGGGCATCAGCGTAGCCGAGCGATTTCCTTGTTCAGCGCTTCGATGTTGCGCTCGTGCAGGGCGATGCCATCTTGCCAGGCTTTTTTGGTTTCCGGTGTGGCGGTTACCGCAGCAGTGGGTACGCGCAATTTTTCCAAATTCGCTTGTTCAATTGCCAATTCCCTATCCAAAATCGCACGACGGTCGTTATCGCGGGCCTTTTGGTCGTCGCCTGAAACACGGGGGAAGTCGGCTGGTGTTGGGGTTTTCGTCCCTGCAGTGCCACCAGTTGGTGCTGGTGTTACGCCGTTAGTTGAAACTCGGTTGCTCGGTGGTGGCGGAACTTGCACCGAAAGCACGGTACAGTTTTTGTCTTTGGTTTTTTGGTTGGTGTACAGCGTCACGCCGCTTTCGTCCGTGCATTTGTACAAAATGTGATTGCCATTCGCTGCCAGAGACGCGGTGGGCGAAAACGCTAGAGCAAATACAAGCCCTACAAACGAAAATCGGATGTCATTGGGTTTCATGTCGCGGAGTCTAGCCTTAAGGGCATTTAAGTACCAAGAAAAAAGGACGGGCACTGCCCGTCCTTTTTTGTTAGATGAAGTAACCGTTAAACCGAATAGTACAGCTCGAACTCAACAGGTGTCGTCGTCATGCGCAGACGGTTCACATCTTCCATCTTCAACGCGATGTAGGAAGCAATCCAGTCTTCGCTGAACACGCCACCAACGGTCAGGAAGGCATGATCTTTCTCCAGATTGTCCAATGCTTCTTCGAGGCTGGCACACACCGTCGGAATCAATGCATCTTCTTCTGGCGGCAAGTCGTACAGATTCTTGTCAGCGGGGCCGCCCGGGTGAATCTTGTTGGCAACCCCGTCCAACCCGGCCATCATCAATGCCGAGAAGCACAAGTAAGGGTTTGCACCCGGATCCGGGAAGCGTGCTTCAACACGGCGCGCTTTATCGCTATGTACGAAAGGAATGCGGATTGAGGCCGAGCGGTTTTTGGCGGAGTACGCCAGCTTCACCGGTGCTTCGTAGTGCGGAACCAGACGTTTATACGAGTTGGTCAATGGATTGGTAATCGCGTTCAGCGCCTTGGCATGTTTGATAATGCCGCCGATGTAATACAGCGCGAAATCAGACAACCCGGCATAGCCATTGCCAGCAAACAAATTCTTGCCATCTTTCCAGATTGACTGATGCACGTGCATGCCGGAACCGTTGTCACCAACGATGGGTTTGGGCATGAAAGTCGCTGTTTTGCCGTAGCTGTG
>JANYAW010000232.1 GCA_025361105.1 Rhodocyclaceae bacterium
CGCAGCTGCGTCGCACAACAAGCTCGGCTGGCAGGCACACACAGCGCGCATCATTCGCGCCTTGGGGCACGACCGCACGCCGCGCGTGTTCATGCTGTGGGGCGCACATGCCATCGCTTTGCGCGAACACATAGCCGAACAAAAACATTTGGTGCTCACCAGTTCGCATCCGTCACCCATGGGCAATGCCTGCCGCCGCCCCTGCGGGGATGCGCCAGCTTTCTTTGGCAGCAAGCAATTCTCGCGCGCCAATGCATGGCTGGCGGCGCAGGGTCGCGAAGCAATCGCGTGGGCTTAGGCGTATGAATCCATCCAGCAAAACAGCGGTGTGCCTGCTTAGCGGCGGGCTTGATTCCACGACCTGTTTGGCCATTGCCAAAGAACAAGGATTCTTGCTGCATGCCTTGAGTTTTCGCTACGGCCAGCGGCATGTGGTGGAGCTTGAATCCGCACGCAAGATTGCGGCGCAGTTTGGCGCGACTCATCACGTGGTCGATATTGATATGCGCCAAATCGGTGGCTCGGCGCTCACTGACGATATTGCGGTGCCCAAAGATCGCGCCGTCGATGACATGGCGCATGGCATCCCCATCACCTACGTTCCGGCGCGCAACACGATATTTCTTTCCTACGCGCTGGCGTTTGCCGAGGTATTGAAATCGCACGATATTTTCATAGGCGTGAATGCACTGGATTACAGCGGCTATCCCGATTGTCGGCCGGAGTTCATTGCGGCGTTTGAAACGATGGCGAATTTGGCGACCAGGGAAGGCGTTGAAAATTCTCGCCGACTAAAAATTCACACGCCCTTGATTGCCATGAGCAAGGCCGAGATTATTCAAACTGGACTTGCCTTGAAAGTAGATTTTTCGCACACTAGTAGTTGCTACGATCCCTCACCAAACGGTGTGCCGTGTGGGCGTTGCGACTCCTGCCAATTGCGTGCGAAAGGCTTTGCCGAAGTTGGCGTGGTGGATCCTTTGCTGACCCGTTTCGCGGCGCAAAGCGCATGAACGAGACGCTGCTCTATGCCGCCAGCGCGAGCTTTGAAGCCGCTTGCGAAATCACCTGCCTGCCTGATAACCACCGTGCGCGGGCTTTGCACGGGCACAGTTTTTTGGCCGAGGTACGTTGCGCTTTGCCCGCCGGCTGGGCAACATTTCCCGGCAATGAAGTCGCACAATTGCAAAGTGCTTTGCAGGTCGCTGTTGCGCCGCTGGATTATCAGTACCTCAATTCGCATATCGCACAACCGACCGACGAGAACCTTGCGCGCTGGTTACGCGCACAACTCAAACTGCCTGGCAAGGCGACGATTGCGCTGCAAAGTACGGCGAATTCCGGCGTTGATTTGGATGAAAAGAATCACGCCCATATCTGGCGCAAATACTTGTTTGAATCCGCGCACCAATTGCCCAATGTCGCCGCTGGGCATAAATGCGGACGCATGCATGGTCATGGATTTGAAGTCATCGTGCATGCCAATCAGGACATTGCAAATGACGCAATGGGCATCGACTATGACGCTATCGATGTCGCATGGCAGCCGTTGGCCGACCAATTGCACATGGCTTGTCTGAACGATATTCGCGGTCTCGAAAATCCCACTAGCGAAGTCATCGCGGCGTGGATATGGCATCGCCTGAAATCCGCATTGCCTGCGCTTTCGTGGATTACCGTGTATGAAACCGCCAGCGCTGGCGCGCATTTTGATGGCACGAATTACCGCATCTGGAAGGAGCAAACATTTGATAGCGCTGTGCGCTTGCGTGCCGCGCCGGATGGCCACGCGGCAAGGAGGCTGCATGGTCACACCTATGCTTTGCGTTTGCATTTGTCGTCGCCACTCGATGCGGTGATGGGCTGGACGGTGGACTATGGCGACGTGAAGGAGTTATTCAATCCGATTTTCGATCAACTCGATCATCAGCCGTTGAACGAAGTCACCGGACTGGCCAATCCGGACACCGCATATCTGGCGCGGTGGATACGTCAAAACGCACAAGCCAGATTGCCGCAATTGGATCGCGTCGATGTCTATCAACAACGTGGCTGTGGCGCGATATTGTCATGGGGCGCGCTCGGCCCCGCCTTGCCGATTTGAGCCGCCTGCGATGACTTATTCGGTCAAGGAAATTTTCTATACCCTGCAAGGCGAAGGCGCCAATGCGGGCCGTGCGGCGGTGTTCTGCCGCTTCGCCGGATGCAATTTATGGTCAGGCTTGGAGCGCGACCGCCAGGATGCCGTATGCAAATTTTGCGACACCGATTTTGTCGGCGTGGATGGCGAAGGCGGTGGAAAATTCGCCGATGCAAATGCACTGGCACAGCGAATTGCGTTGGAATGGCCGCAAGCCCACCCGGGGAAAAAATTCGTCGTCTGCACCGGCGGCGAACCGCTGCTGCAAATTGACACCGCACTCGTCGACGCTCTGCACGCGCAAGGCTTTGAAATCGCCGTCGAGACCAATGGCACCGTGATG
>JANYAW010000250.1 GCA_025361105.1 Rhodocyclaceae bacterium
CGGCCCCAGAGGATGGTGACGGGGACGAGTTGCACATCAAATTGCGGATTGTTGATTGCCGCTGCGACCAAACTGGAGAGCAATTTCGATTCGTCGCGACGGGGATTGCGGGCAACTTTTTCTGGGCGTTGCGCCAGAAAAAAGAACGAGCGGCGTGAGCGCAAAGGCCGCGTGGTCAACGGCCCAAGCGCTGGCGGCAGGCCGAGTTCGCGGCATTCATGGTCGAGCACCAACAGGTTTGATAGGTGTCGATGTTGCAGTACATAACAGACGGGTATGTCAGCTTGGAGTTTGAGTTCTTGCTGCGTCGCCGGGAACACTTGCGTTCGAGTCCACACATAAAGCAAGCGTCGCAGAACTTGCAATAGTGCACCGACGAAATCAAATGAGGGAAGGAAAGTCATACTGCGAGAGGCATTATTTGTCAGCGCGTTCGTCGGATTGCAGTTGGTAAATTTGCGTGATGAGCGCAGAAATTTTGCCGCGCTCGTCGCCGTTGGCGGAGCTTAGCGCTTGAGTTGGCCCATGCAGAAGTTTGTTGGTCAAGCTTTGCGAGAGTGCATCGAGCACCCGTGCCGGGTCATCACCGCGCGCGAGTTGTTTCATCGCCGTATCTAGCGCTTGCACTCTAGCGTGTTCGGCTCGCTCGCGCAGTACACGGATGGTTGGCACGCTGTCACGCGCTTGCAACCAATGTTCAAAGCCTTCCACGCCAGCGCTAATGATTTTCTCGGCATCAATCACTGCGTCTTGGCGCGCCTCCAATCCAGATTCAACCAATTGCCCTAAATCGTCGAGCGTGTACAAGAAAATATCATCGAGCGCGCTGACTTCAGTTTCGATGTCTCTGGGCACCGCCAGATCGACCATCACCATCGGGCGATGACGTCGAGTCTTGAGCGCACGCTCCACCATGCCGAGGCCGAGAATGGGCAAAGGGCTGGCGGTGCACGAGACAACGATGTCGTATTCGGCCAAGCGTGCGTCGACTTCGGTCAGCGCAACGGTGTCGATATTGTGGTGACTGAATCGGCTTGCCAGCGCTGCCGCGTGGGCGACGGTGCGGTTGGCAATGGTGATGCGTTTGGGGCCTTGCGCAGCGAAATGCGCGATGCATAACTCAACCATTTCGCCAGCACCGATAAACAAGATGTTGAGCCCGGCGCGTTGATCAAAAATACGACCAGACAAATGCACCGCCGCCGCTGCCATCGAGACGATGTTGGCACCAATCGCGGTGGTCGAACGAACTTCCTTGGCCACTGCAAAGGTGCGTTGAAACAGCTTGCCCAGTGTTGTGCCCAAGGTTCCGGCCTCATCCGCCAAACGCGCTGCTTGCTTCATTTGACCGAGGATTTGCGGTTCGCCCAAGACCATGGAATCAAGCCCACTGGCGACTCGAAACATATGCCGAATGGCTGCTTGTTGCGGATGTTGATATAAGTGCGCGTTCAAATGTTCGCTGGTCACGCCGTGGTAATGCGCCAGCCATTCGCTCAATGGCGCAACCGTCGCGCCAGCGGCGAGCGAACAATAAACTTCGGTGCGATTGCAGGTCGACAAAATCGCCGCCTCGCTTACCTCGGGAACGCGCAACAAAGCATGCAAGGCGCGGCCGACGTCGGTCGGCTGAAAGACTAATTGCTCACGTACCGCCAGCGGTGCCGTGCGGTGATTTATACCGAGGGCGAAAAGTGGCATGAGCGAAGTATTTTGGTTTTGAGACGCATCAAATTCGTCGCAAGACGTGGCTGCCGATTGAGTAGCCTGCGCCAAATGAGCAAATCAGCCCCGTCGCACCAGAGGGCAAATCGGCTTGGTTTTGATGGAAGGCGATGATGGAGCCCGCAGATGCCGTGTTGGCGTATTTGTCGAGCACGATGGGCGCTTCATCCGGCGTGGGGTCTCGGTCCAACAAGCGGCGGGTAATGAATTGGTTCATCGACAAGTTGGCCTGATGCAGCCAGAAACGTCGCACATCTTTTGGGGTTAATCCATGCTGCGCAAGATGTGTGGAAATGTGCTCAGCGGCCATCGGGCAGACTTCCTTGAAAACTTTGCGGCCTTCTTGCATAAACAATTTGTCGCGTTTGTCGGCGCGGCCATCAGCTTCACAACGATCCAAAAAACCGCTGTTGTTGCGGATGTTGTTGGAGAACGAAGTGGCCGCACGCGAACCAAGAATTTCCCACAAATGGGTTTGCTTACCAGACGGTTCTGCTTCAATCACCACGGCGGTTGCGACATCACCGAAAATAAAATGGCAATCGCGGTCACGCCATTCCAAATGTCCCGAAGTGATTTCCGGCCCGAGTACCAAGGCACAGCGCGCTTGGCCGGAGCGAATCGCGTTGGCGGCTTGCTCGATGCCAAAGGTGCCCGCCGAGCAGGCGACGTTCATGTCGTAGCCATAGCCGCCACAGCCAAGCGCGTGCTGCACTTCAATCGCCAGCGCAGGGTAAGGGCGCTGGAAATTGGCGCAAGCCACAATCACCAAATCGACTTCTGCCGCAGTGCGACCAGCGGCTTCCAGTGCAAGCTTGGCGGCGTTAACGGCAATCTCGGCCATGATGGAAATTTCGCCATTGGGGCGCGCCGGAATGTTCGGGTACATCCGATCCGGGTCAAGCACGCCAGCTTTGTCGATCACGTAGCGCTGCTTGATGCCGGAACCTTTTTCGATGAACTCAACGCTCGATGGTTGCAAGGCGACGATCTCGCCAGCGGCAATCGCTGCACCATTTTTTTCGTTAAACCGGCGCACATATTCGTTGAACGAAGCGACCAATTCCTCGTTGGTGATGACATTCGGCGGAGTCCACACGCCGCTGCCAGTGATGTAAGTTTTGTTCATTTGCGCTCCTCGTCATTTCGATTTTGCGAACGCGATTATAGAGAGCCTAAGTCGTTTTCTTGCGCGCAAACGACGGGCACCAACAGCTTTTCGGCAGTTGGTGCTGGTGACACGCCGCCTGCTGACCTTTCAATTGTCGGCAGGCGGTAGTTCGCAGTCGAGCAAGCGGATGTTTAGCGGATTCCGAGGCTGAGCTTCAGCGCGTCCCGTTGAACTTTGTAGCTGACGACTGAGCGCAATTTGACGTGACCATAACCACGCACGTTGGCGGGCAGTTCTACAAGTTGTGTCGCAGTCGTCAAGTTGCCAGCGGAAAGTAATGGCACCAGCGCAACTAAGGTGACCTCAAAGTCGGCAAGCAATTCGCGCTCGAGACGACGCTCTTCCGTGCGACCAAAAATATCCCACACGCTGCCACGCAGTTTGCGAGCTTTGGCCATCCAGCGAAATGCCGTCATCATCCACGGGCCGAATTCCATTTTCTTCACATTGCCGGTATGCGGATCGGGTTTTGCCAACAGCGGTGGTGCGAGGTGAAAGCGAATTTTGTAATCGCCTTCAAATTCTTTGGCGACCCGACTGGCAAAGTCAGTTTCGGCATAAAGACGAGCGACTTCGTATTCATCTTTAATTGCCATCAACTTGAATAAGTTGCGCGCGACAGCCTTGGTCAAACTTCCATCGCCGCCGATTTTGGCTTCCGCGCTGCGGATTTTTTCGACCTGATTGCGATAGCGTTCGGCATACGCGGCATCCTGATATTCGGTCAGGAATTTGCTGCGAATGGCGACCAATTCCTCGCCAGTTGGTGCTGGCGACACGCCGTCACTAGCACCTTGGTTGGGCATCACAAGTTTGCACACTGCTGCGAAATCGTGCGCGGCCCAACGTCCCCAATTAAACGCCGCGATATTCATTTTGATCGCCGTACCGTTGAGTTCAATCGCGGCTAGCAGCGCTGCTGCCGAGACCGGAATAAGGCCTTTCTGCCACGCGTAGCCGAGCATAAATAAGTTGGTCGCCATCGCGTCGCCTATCAGTGTGGTGGCGAGTTTCTGTGCGTCGATAAAGTCGGTCGCGGTTGCGCCGATGGCATCGCTGATGGCGTTTTGCATTTTGTCGCGGGGGAACAACCAGTCAGGATTGCGCGTGAAATCTGAGGTTGGCGACAGCGCTGAATTGATGATGGCGCGAGTTTTGCCGAGCGCTATTTTGGCCAAGGCTTCGTCGGAAGCGGAGACCACCAAATCAGCACCGATTAACGCATCGGCTTCCCCTGCGGCAATGCGAACTGCATGCAAATCTTCGGGATGTTCGGCGACGCGCACATGCGAATAAACCGAGCCGCCTTTTTGCGCCAAGCCTGCCATGTCAAGCACGGTGACACCTTTGCCGTCAATGTGAGCGGCCATCCCTATCAGCGCGCCGACGGTTATCACGCCGGTTCCACCAACACCGGTTATCAAAATTCCGTAGGGGTGATCAAGGCCTGGCAGCACTGGGCTTGGCAGCGCCTCGACCTGAGCGATTAGCGCGGCATCAAGTGAGCCGGTATTCTTGCGCAATTGGCCGCCAACGACAGACACGAAGCTCGGACAAAAACCTTTGGCGCACGAGTAATCCTTGTTGCACGAATTCTGGTCGATGGCGCGCTTGCGACCGAATTCGGTTTCGACCGGAACAATCGCTGTGCAGTTGGATTGCACACCGCAATCGCCGCAACCTTCGCAGACGGCGTCGTTGATAAACATCCGTCTTGCCAGATCGGGATAGGTGCCGCGCTTGCGTCGGCGGCGTTTTTCAGCGGCGCAAGTTTGGTCAAAAATAATCGCCGAGGTTCCCGGCAGTTCACGGAACTCGCGTTGTATCGCGTCGAAATCATCGCGATGACGAATCGGTATGCCATGGGGCAAATCGGGAATGCCGTAAGCGCGCTCGGTGCCGTCGGTCACCACGACCATGTTGTGCACACCTTCGGCAGCTAATTGGGCGGCCAAAATCGGCACAGTCAAAGTGCCGTCGACCGATTGTCCGCCGGTCATCGCGACAGCATCGTTGTAGAGCAACTTGTAAGTGATGTTCACCTTGGCTGCGACCGATTGTCTTACGGCCAACAAGCCGGAATGAAAATAAGTGCCATCGCCAAGGTTTGCGAAAACATGTTTGGTTTCGGTGAATGCCGATTGCCCAACCCACGCCACGCCCTCGCCACCCATCTGCGAAAACGTTGCCGTGTCGCGATCAGGCATCCACGTCACCATGTAATGACAGCCGATGCCCGCGACGGCGCGTGAGCCTTCCGGTACTTTGGTCGAGGTGTTGTGCGGACAGCCTGGACAAAAGGTCGGCACGCGATCAATGGAAAAAACTTTGCTGGCCAATGCTTTCTCTTTTCCTTCAAGAAACGCCAGACGCGCGACGATGGTTTCAGAGGTGTGAAAACGGGCAATTCGGCTCGCAATGGCACGCGCGATCATTGCCGGCGTGAGCTCTCCAGCGGCAGGTAGCAACCATTTGCCGTGGTCGACTCGGCCACCACTTTCAACCAATGACCACTCGCCTTTTTCGTCAAACTTGCCTACCACGCGGGGGCGCACATCCATGCGCCAGTTGTAAAGCTCTTCCTTGAGTTGATACTCGAGCAATTGGCGTTTCTCTTCGACCACCAAAATCTCTTCCAGACCTTCGGCGAAATGTCGCACGCCTTCTGCTTCGAGCGGCCAAACCATGCCGATTTTGTACAAACGAATACCAATTTGCGCAGCTAATTTTTCGTCAATACCCAAATCATCAAGCGCCTGACGTACGTCAAGATAGGACTTGCCCGAGGTAATGATGCCAAGGCGCGGGTTAGGCGTGTCGATGACGATACGATTGAGCTTGTTGGCGCGGCAATATGCCAGCGCGGCATAGAGCTTGAAATGCAACAAGCGCTTTTCTTGTACCAAGGGCGGGTCGGGCCAGCGGATGTTGAGGCCATCAGGAGGTAATTCAAAATCAAGCGGAATATTGACCGTGACACGCTCCGGACCAACATCCACCGAAGCGGATGTCTCGACCGTGTCGGCCAAGGCTTTGAACGCTACCCAACAACCCGAGTAACGCGACAAAGCCCAGCCGTGTACGCCATAGTCGAGATATTCTTGGACACCCGACGGTGCCAACACAGGCATCATCATCGACTTGAAAAAATGATCGGTCTGGTGTGGCAAAGTCGAAGATTTCGCCGCGTGATCATCCCCCGCGATAACCAACACGCCGCCATATTTGCTGCTGCCCGCTGCGTTGGCGTGGCGGAATACGTCACCGGACCGATCTACACCTGGGCCTTTGCCATACCACATGGCGTAAACACCATCGACCTTCGCGCCAGGATGTAAATTGACTTGCTGCGTACCCCAAACGGCGGTCGCCGCCAAATCTTCGTTGATACCAGGCTGAAAAACGACACCACTTTTACTCAAATGGGATTTCGCGCTGAACAGCGCTTGATCGACCGAACCCAAGGGCGATCCACGATATCCCGAAACAAAACCACCTGTGTTCAAACCTGCCAATACGTCACGTTGATGCTGGAGCAACAGTAGGCGAACAAGTGCCTGTGTGCCCGTCAAATACACGCGCCCGGAGCTCAACGCATATTTATCATTCAAACTGACGTGGCGTAGCGGTGCATTCATGAGCGATCTCCCGTTGTTGCCGGATGTTTTGGGTGCTTTGGCATTTCGGCAAAAGCGAGGACAGGATACTACCAGCGCCAAGCATTGGCGACTAATGGAAAATGTGAGTGATTACTTAGGCGATACCGGCCAATAAATATATCGCTGAGTACTTTTTATGGCAAAGCAACTAGGAAGACTAGCGTGCGGCCAGAAATTGCGCGGACGACGACAAATATGTTGACTTTTCACTTGACGTGGTTTCGTGGAATGAGGATAATTGGCGGTTCCGTTGGAGGGGTTCCCGAGCGGTCAAAGGGAACAGACTGTAAATCTGTCGGCTCTGCCTTCGAAGGTTCGAATCCTTCCCCCTCCACCAGCAAGTTGATTGGTTTTTGATTCGTGAATTAGGATTGGCGGCGGTAGTTTAATGGTAGAACTTCAGCCTTCCAAGCTGATCGCGCGGGTTCGATTCCCGCTCGCCGCTCCAGTAGCTGTTGGCGTTTGATTTAACGTAGTTCAAACAGGTTTCGCCCTTGTAGCTCAGTGGCAGAGCACTCCCTTGGTAAGGGAGAGGTCGCGTGTTCGATCCACGCCAAGGGCACCATTTTTAATGTGCATCTAAGTTAGGAAATACACCATGGCAAAAGGTAAATTTGAGCGGACGAAGCCGCACGTAAACGTGGGGACGATTGGACACGTGGATCATGGCAAGACGACCTTGACGGCGGCGATGACGACGATCTTGGCGGCGAAATTTGGTGGTGAGG
>JANYAW010000251.1 GCA_025361105.1 Rhodocyclaceae bacterium
ATGGTGATGCCGGGCGACAATATTGCGATGACGGTGAAGCTGATTGCACCAATCGCCATGGAAGAAGGCCTGCGTTTCGCTATCCGTGAGGGTGGTCGGACGGTCGGCGCTGGTGTCGTCGCTAAAGTTATCGAATAAGACAAGTAATAGCAGATGCGGCGGTGCTTCGGAAACGGAGCGCCGCTTTGCAGTTTTTGCCGTAGGGGAATAGCTCAATTGGCAGAGCGACGGTCTCCAAAACCGTAGGTTGGGGGTTCGATTCCCTCTTCCCCTGCCACTAGCTAAACGTGACAAAGAGCCAATGACTGAAACGATGGGCGATAATATTAAATTCGGGTTTGCGATGCTCTTGTTAGCGGCGGGCGTTGTGGGTTTTTACATGCTTTCCGACCAAGCGATGATTGTGCGTGTCCTGTGTATTTTTGCAGGCATTGGCGCAAGTGTTGCGGTGGCTAGATTGACCGCGCCTGGGCAGCAATTTTTTGACTTTGCGCGAGATTCAATCAATGAAACCAGGAAGGTTGTTTGGCCTACTCGTAAAGAGACGATCCAAACGACAGGCGTTGTGTTCCTGTTTGTCCTGGCGATGGCAATTATGCTGTGGGTTACCGATAAGAGTCTGGAATGGCTCCTTTACGACGTGGTGCTGGGATGGAAGAAATGACAACAAAACGCTGGTACGTCGTTCACGCTTATTCGGGTTACGAGAAGTCCGTGCAACGCGCGCTTGTGGAGCGAATTGCACGTGCTGGAATGCAAGATAAGTTCGCCCAAATATTGGTGCCGGTTGAAGAAGTCGTTGAAATGAAAAACGGACAGAAAAGTATCTCAGAACGCAAATTTTTCCCAGGCTATGTGTTGGTTGAAATGGACATGGACGACGACTCGTGGCATTTGGTTAAGAGTACGCCAAAAGTGACTGGATTCATTGGTGGCACCGCCAATAAGCCAACGCCGATTTCGCCCAAGGAAGTCGCGAAAATCATGCAGCAAGTTCAGGATGGTGTGGAGAAGCCGCGTCCGAAGGTGTTGTTCGAAATTGGTGAAATGGTCAGAGTCAAAGAAGGTCCATTCACCGATTTCAACGGAAATGTCGAAGAGGTTAATTACGAGAAAAGCCGTATCCGGGTTTCAGTAACGATTTTTGGTCGAGCAACGCCTGTGGAACTGGAATTTGCGCAGATCGAAAAGGCATAGGTTTTACCCTGCCGCAAGGGTTGTTTGCGGCAAATTCGAGGAGCGCAAGTAAGAATTTGAACGCGCGTTAATACTCATCATTAAGGAGCCATCATGGCAAAGAAGATTGTCGGTTACGTGAAGTTGCAAGTCCCGGCGGGAAAAGCAAATCCCTCGCCCCCAATTGGCCCCGCACTCGGTCAGCGCGGCTTGAATATCATGGAGTTCTGCAAAGCGTTTAACGCTCAGACGCAAGGCCTCGAGCCTGGCTTGCCGATCCCGGTGGTAATTACTGCATACGCTGACAAGAGCTTCACCTTCATCATGAAGACGCCACCGGCGACGATCCTGATTAAGAAGGCGGCTGGGATAACGAAGGGTTCACCGAAACCCCACACGGACAAGGTTGGCAAAATCACCCGCGCTCAGGCGGAGGAGATTGCCAAAACAAAAATGAAAGATCTGACTGCGGCTGACTTAGACGCAGCGGTGCGTACGGTGGCCGGTTCGGCGCGCAGTATGGGCATCGTCGTGGAGGGAGTCTAATTATGACCAAACTATCAAAACGTGTTCAGGCATCGGTAGCAAAAGTTGATCGCACCAAGGCCTATGCGGTCACCGACGCACTGGGCTTGGTCAAAGAGTGCGCAACTGCAAAATTTGATGAATCCATCGACGTTGCTGTAAATCTCGGCGTTGATGCCAAAAAGTCAGACCAAACCGTGCGCGGCTCGGTCGTGTTGCCATCTGGAACCGGAAAAACGGTTCGAGTTGCCGTATTTGCTCAAGGTGAAAAGGCGGAAATCGCTAAGGCAGCTGGTGCTGATGTAGTAGGTTTTGATGACCTTGCTGCTGAAGTTAAAGCGGGCAACATGAATTTTGACATCGTGATTGCGACCCCTGATGCAATGAAAATTGTTGGTCAGCTTGGACAAATCCTCGGCCCGCGGGGGCTTATGCCAAATCCGAAAGTTGGTACCGTAACAATGGATGTTGCGACGGCAGTGAAAAATGCCAAGGCTGGTCAAGTTCAGTACCGAACTGATAAAGCGGGTATCGTTCATTGCACCATCGGACGTGCATCGTTTAGCGTCGAGGCTTTACACAAGAATTTCTCTGCGTTGCTGGAGGCGCTTCAAAAAGCCAAGCCAGCTTCCTCGAAGGGTCAATACTTAAGAAAGGTGTCGCTGTCTAGCACTATGGGTGCTGGCGTTCGTGTGGATCAGGCAAGTTTGTCTGTGCAAGCACATTAAGGACTTTGGGTCGCAGATAACGAATGCTGTTATCTGCGTACCGTCAAAGACCGCAGGTGTCGGCGAGTAATTGCTGACTTAAGTGCGTAAGTGGCCTGCGTAGATGGTGTACCCAGAACAGGATATTGCAGCAGTTGATTTTTTGCATACACCTGATCCAGGTCGCCTTGGTTGCGGTGGAGTTGAAATTATTTCACCGCGTGTTGACTTGAAAGGAGGAAAGACCTGTGGGTCTAAATCTTGAAGGAAAAAAGGTCGTTGTTGCGGAAGTTTCGGTGCAAGTCGCCAGCGCTCAAACGATTGTGATGGCTGAGTACCGAGGCATTGCAGTTGGTGATCTCACCAAGCTGCGTTCAAATGCAAGGCAGTCAGGCGTTTATTTGCGCGTTTTACGTAATACCTTGGCGCGTCGAGCAATCACCGGTACGAGTTTCGCACCGTTGTCTGACCAGATGACTGGCCCCTTGATTTATGGCATGTCGGCTGATCCTGTTGCTGCGGCAAAAGTGCTCAACGATTTTGCAAAGGGGAACGACAAGTTAGTACTCAAAGCGGGTGTTTTTGCTGGGAAATTGCTTGACAAAGCAGGCGTCCAAGCTTTGGCTTCAATCCCAAGCCGAGAGGAATTGCTGGCGAAACTGCTTGGCGTGATGATGGCTCCAGTGGCCGGATTCGCGGTAGCGCTCGGTGCGCTGGCCAAGCAACGCGAGAACGCAACCGCCCAGTGACATTAGCGCTTAACTAAATCAATTGAAATTGGAGTAACAAACATGGCAATGAGCAAAGAAGACATCCTTGAAGCAGTGAGCAGCATGACTGTTATGGACTTGAACGAACTCGTCAAAGCTTTCGAAGAAAAATTCGGCGTCTCGGCAGCAGCAATGTCGGTCGCTGGCCCTGCCGCCGCCGCTGCTGTGGTTGAAGAGCAGACTGAATTTACCGTTGTGCTTTTGGCAGCGGGCGAAAAGAAAGTCGAAGCTATTAAGGTTGTGCGAGCTGCAACCGGTTTGGGTCTTAAGGAAGCAAAGGATCTTGTGGACGGTGCACCAAAACCTGTCAAAGAAGGTATCTCTAAGGCAGATGCGGAGGCACTACGCAAGCTATTGGAAGATGCTGGCGCGAAGGTCGAAGTCAAGTAACGCGCTCTGGCGAACGCGACACCGAAGTCTGGTGTCGTGTTCGTCGGTTTGATATGAGCCAGTACGCTGGCGGTTAAACGAGAAGGCTGAACTGAAAATGTCCAGCTTTGTCTTCTAATCCTCGAAGTCTGAAATAGAACGGAGCCAACATGGCGTATTCCTACACCGAGAAAAAACGTATTCGCAAGAGCTTCGCCAAGCGCGCAAATGTGCTCGACGTGCCTTTTCTTTTAGCGACTCAAATCGAGTCCTACACGCATTTTCTACAAGCTGAGGTGCCGTCGGCGAAGCGCCGTAACCATGGCTTGCAGGCGGCGTTTACGTCAATCTTCCCAATAGTTTCGCATTCGGGGAACGCGCGTCTTGAGTTCATCGATTTCATGCTTGGTGAACCAACTTTTGACGTCAAAGAATGCCAACAGCGCGGCTTGACGTTCGCCAGCCCGCTTCGTGCGCGCGTTCGCCTTGTGCTCATGGATCGTGAGACCAGTGCCGTCAAGGAAGTAAAGGAGGATCAGCCGTTGTATATGGGCGAAATTCCCCTAATGACGACCACTGGTTCGTTCGTGATAAATGGTACTGAACGAGTTATTGTTTCCCAGCTGCATCGTTCGCCAGGTGTGTTTTTCGAGCACGACAAGGGCAAGACCCATAGCTCGGGCAAGCTGCTTTTTTCCGCCCGGATAATCCCGTATCGTGGCTCATGGCTTGACTTTGAATTCGACCCAAAGGATTCGTTGTATTTCCGTGTTGATCGTCGTCGGAAAATGCCAGTCACCATATTGCTAAAAGCAATTGGTCTGACATCTGAGCAAATTTTGGCCACTTTCTTTGAGTTCGATTCTTTCCAATTTGGTAAGAAAGGAATTGATTTCACTGTAGTCCCGGAACGTCTTCGCGGCGAAGTTGCAAAATTTGATATTGTTGATTCGAGCGGGAAACAGATAGTTGCCAAGGACAAGCGAATTACTGCACGGCACATTCGGGACATGGCCGAGGCTGGAATTAAAAAAATCGCCGTTCCTGAGGAATACCTTATTGATCGGGTGGTTGCCCGTACGATTGTGAACGTTGAAACCGGTGAGATCCTAGCCAACGCCAATGACGAAATTACCGAGGCGCTTTTGGCTAAATTGATCGCTGGAGGGGTGACTCAGATTCAGACTTTATTCATCAGCGATCTTGATCGTGGGCCGTATATCTCTTCGACGTTGAGAACTGACGAGACCGCTGATCAATGGGCAGCACGTGTGGCAATCTACCGGATGATGCGTCCCGGTGAGCCTCCGACCGAAGATGCAGTTGAGACGTTGTTCTACGGTCTTTTCTATTCCGAGGATCGTTATGATTTGTCGGCGGTCGGTCGAATGAAGTTCAATCGACGTGTCGGTCGTGAGGAAATTGAAGGTTCCGGTGTGTTGTCAAATCAAGACATTCTTGATGTCGTTCGAATTTTGGTTGAACTTCGCAACGGTCGTGGAGAAGTTGACGATATCGATCATTTGGGTAATCGTCGTGTTCGATCTGTCGGTGAGCTTGCCGAAAATCAGTTCCGTGCAGGTTTGGTTCGTGTTGAGCGAGCTGTTAAGGAACGACTGAATCAGGCAGAAAGTGACAACTTGATGCCGCATGATCTAATCAACGCGAAGCCAATATCCGCTGCGATTAAAGAGTTTTTCGGGTCAAGTCAGTTGTCGCAGTTTATGGATCAGACAAATCCGCTTTCCGAAATTACGCACAAGCGACGTGTTTCAGCGCTTGGGCCTGGCGGTCTTACACGGGAACGTGCTGGATTTGAAGTGCGTGACGTTCACCCGACGCACTACGGCCGCGTTTGCCCAATCGAGACGCCTGAAGGCCCAAATATCGGCTTGATAAATTCGCTTGCCCTCTACGCGAGGACCAATGAATATGGGTTTATGGAAACGCCATATCGTAAAGTCGAATCAAGTCGCGTGACCAATGAAATTGTTTATCTCTCCGCGATTGAAGAAGGGAAATACGTTATTGCGCAGGCAAATGCGCAGCTCGACAAAAATGGAAAGCTCGTCGATGCGCTAGTCTCATGCCGCCTCAAGGGCGAGTTTGAGCTTAAGGAGCCCACTGAAGTCCAGTACATGGACGTTGCGCCAAGTCAAATTGTCTCCGTTGCTGCATCGTTGATTCCCTTCCTTGAGCATGACGACGCGAATCGCGCATTGATGGGTGCCAACATGCAACGTCAGGCTGTTCCGTGCCTGCGACCAGAAAAAGCGCTTGTCGGTACGGGAATCGAACGTACAGTTGCGGTCGACTCCGGAACTGCTGTTCAGGCGCTGCGAGGAGGAGTCGTAGACTATGTGGACGCGGATCGCATCGTTGTACGTGTGAATGACCGCGAAACTGTGCCTGGTGAGGTTGGCGTCGACATTTACAATTTGATCAAGTACACGCGGTCTAATCAAAACACGAACATCAATCAACGGCCAATCGTCAAGATCGGAGATCAAATTTCAAAAGGGGATGTCGTTGCCGACGGGGCGTCGACAGACCTCGGTGAGCTTGCTCTTGGACAGAATATGCTGGTTGCGTTTATGCCATGGAATGGCTACAACTTTGAAGATTCCATTTTGATTTCAGAACGGGTTGTGGCGGATGACCGTTTTACCTCAATCCACATCGAAGAACTGACTGTCGTTGCGCGAGACACAAAACTTGGAGCTGAGGAAATTTCACCCGATATCGCTACTTTGGGAGAGTCTCAGTTGGGTCGTCTCGATGAGTCGGGCATTATCCATATTGGTGCCGAGGTAGATGCTGGTGATGTTTTGGTCGGTAAAGTGACGCCTAAGGGTGAAACGCAGTTAACGCCGGAAGAAAAACTACTGCGTGCGATTTTCGGCGAAAAAGCATCCGACGTGAAGGACACATCACTGCGTGTACCATCCGGGATGTCTGGGACAGTAATTGATGTCCACGTATTTACGCGTGAGGGAATTGAGCGCGACAAACGCGCTCAGGCCATCATTGACGACATGTTGAAAAGCTACAAGCAGGATCTTGCCGATCAACTTCGAATTGTTGAGCGTGACACATTTTCTCGTATCGAAAAACTTTTGCTCAACAAGCTTGCCGCCAAAGGCCCAAAGAAGTTGGTCAAAGGTACCAAAATTACAAAAGCGTATCTGGAGTCGATCGAGCATTACCACTGGTTTGATATTTCATTGACGGACGAGGATGCTCAGCAGCAACTCGAGCGTTTGCGCGATAGTCTGGATCACACGCGTAAGGATTTTGATATTGCATTTGAGGCAAAAAGGAAAAAACTCACACAGGGTGACGAACTTCCCCCAGGTGTTCAAAAGATGGTCAAGGTGTACTTGGCAGTCAAGCGACGATTGCAGCCGGGAGACAAAATGGCTGGGCGACATGGAAACAAAGGTGTCGTATCGAAAATTGTTCCCGTTGAAGACATGCCACATATGGCGGATGGAACGCCGGTCGACATCGTTTTGAACCCACTAGGGGTTCCGTCGCGAATGAATATTGGGCAAATTCTTGAGACGCATCTTGGTTGGGCTGCTAAAGGGCTTGGTCATCGGATTGGCGAGATGTTGCGTAAGCAAGCGAGCGCAGCTGAAATGCGCAAGCTGTTGAACAAGATATATAACTCGTCTGGACGCGCGGCTGATATTGATGGATTGATCGATAGCGAAGTCAATGAGTTGGCCGAGAATTTGGTTGGCGGCGTACCGTTTGCGACCCCAGTATTTGATGGCGCCAATGAAGCGGAAATCAAGGCAATGTTGGCGCTCGCAGGATTGCCAACCGGCGGACAGGTCGCGCTGTATGACGGCTGCACCGGTGATGCGTTTGAGCGACCAGTTACGGTTGGGTATATGCACGTACTAAAGCTGCATCATTTGGTCGACGACAAGATGCATGCGCGTTCTACCGGTCCGTACAGTTTAGTAACGCAGCAACCATTGGGAGGCAAGGCGCAATTCGGTGGCCAGCGGTTCGGCGAAATGGAAGTATGGGCGCTGGAGGCGTATGGCGCTTCGTATGTGCTTCAAGAAATGCTCACTGTCAAATCAGACGATGTAAACGGGCGCACTAAGGTCTATGAAAGCATCGTTAAAGGTGAGCACAAGATTGATGCTGGCATGCCAGAGTCTTTCAACGTCTTGGTCAAGGAAATACGTTCGCTGGCGATCGATATCGATCTCGAGCGTTACTGATAGTTAGCTGCTTAAGGAGATACCGTCATGAAAAGCCTATTCGCTGATCTTTTCAAGCAAAACGTTGCCGTCGAGCAGGAGTTCGATGCGATAACAATTGGACTAGCTTCACCGGAAAAAATTCGATCGTGGTCGTATGGTGAGGTGAAGAAACCTGAGACGATTAATTATCGGACGTTCAAACCAGAACGGGATGGGTTGTTTTGCGCCAAGATATTTGGGCCGGTTAAGGACTACGAGTGTGTATGCGGAAAATACAAGCGCCTCAAGCATCGCGGAGTCATTTGCGAAAAGTGTGGCGTTGAGGTTACGCAGTCCAAGGTGCGTCGCGAGCGCATGGGACATATCGAATTGGCCTCAGTCGTCGCGCATATCTGGTTTTTGAAGAGCTTGCCAAGTCGTCTCGGAATGGTTTTGGATATGACCCTTCGCGATATTGAACGTGTGCTGTACTTCGAAGCTTACGTTGTTGTTGATCCGGGAATGACACCGCTCAATCGAGCGCAACTGCTGACTGAAGATGACTACCTCGTTAAGGTTGAGGAATATGGGGACGATTTCACGGCCGTAATGGGTGCCGAAGGTGTGCGTGAATTGCTTCGTACGCTTGATCTCCCGCGCGAGGTTGAAACCTTGCGTAGCGATCTGGAAACGACTGGCTCGGAAGCCAAGATGAAGAAGCTTTCAAAGCGCTTGAAAGTCATCGAAGGCTTTCTTAAATCGGGAATCAAGCCGGAATGGATGGTGCTTGAGGTACTGCCCGTTCTACCACCAGACCTAAGACCATTGGTTCCGCTGGATGGAGGACGTTTTGCCACGTCTGATTTAAATGATTTGTATCGACGCGTAATCAACCGTAATAATCGACTCAAACGCCTTCTTGAGTTGAAGGCGCCAGAGATCATCGTGCGAAATGAAAAACGGATGCTTCAAGAGTCGGTTGATTCGTTACTCGATAACGGTCGTCGCGGTAAGGCGATGACGGGAGCGAACAAACGGCCACTCAAGTCGCTTGCCGACATGATCAAGGGCAAGGGAGGGCGCTTCCGTCAAAACTTACTTGGTAAACGAGTGGATTATTCTGGTCGCTCAGTCATCGTCGTCGGACCGCAGCTCAAGTTACATCAGTGCGGATTGCCTAAAAAAATGGCTTTGGAGTTGTTTAAGCCATATATTTTTGAGCGACTTGAGAAGATGGGTATTGCGAGTACTATCAAGGCCGCGAAAAAGGAAGTAGAAGCGGAGACTCCAGTCGTTTGGGATATTCTTGAAGAGGTAATACGAGAGCATCCGGTGTTGTTGAATCGGGCACCTACGTTGCACCGCTTGGGTATACAGGCGTTCGAGCCTGTATTGATCGAAGGGAAAGCAATACAGTTGCACCCGCTCGTTTGTGTTGCCTTTAATGCTGACTTTGACGGAGATCAAATGGCCGTCCATGTGCCGCTTTCATTGGAAGCGCAGATGGAAGCGCGCACATTGATGTTGGCATCAAATAACGTGTTGTCTCCTGCAAATGGAGCACCAATCATTGTTCCGTCGCAAGACGTTGTTCTGGGTCTCTACTATGCGACGCGGGAAAGTGTTGCTGCCCGTGGTACGGGGATGATTTTCTCGGATGTTCCAGAGCTTGTACGTGCGGTTGATACTCGTCAGATAGATTTGCATGCTAGGGTCACAATTCGTTTGCGCGAGTTTGAAAAGACCGCTACTGGAACGTGGCAGGAAAAAATCACCCGCTATTCAACGACCGTTGGTCGAGCATTACTTTCCGAAATTCTGCCGCGTGGTTTGCCATTCAAGGCCATCGACAAGCCGCTTAAGAAGAAAGAAATTTCAAAGCTCATTGACGAAAGTTTCCGTCGATGCGGACTAAAAGATACCGTCGTCTTTGCGGATCATTTGATGCAGTACGGATTTAAGCTGGCTACCCGTGCGGGTATCTCAATCTGCGTAGACGACATGTTGGTGCCAGATCAGAAGTCAACGTTGATTGAGGCTGCCGAAAACGAAGTTAAGGAGATCGAGAAGCAGTATACCTCGGGTCTTGTTACGGTAGGCGAGCGCTATAACAAGGTAGTTGATATCTGGGGGCGTGCCGGAGATCAGGTCGCCAAGGCGATGATGGATCAATTGGCACAGGAGCAAGTTGCAAATCTCGATGGAAAACAGGTAAGCCAAGAGTCGTTTAACTCGATTTACATGATGGCGGACTCTGGCGCTCGAGGCTCCGCGGCGCAAATACGGCAGCTGGCTGGAATGCGCGGCCTAATGGCAAAACCAGACGGTTCAATCATCGAAACACCCATCACATCGAATTTTCGTGAAGGACTTAACGTATTGCAGTACTTTATCTCAACGCATGGTGCTCGCAAGGGATTGGCAGACACGGCGCTGAAGACCGCAAACTCGGGGTATCTGACGCGCCGCCTGGTCGATGTAACACAAGATCTTGTTGTTACCGAGGACGATTGTGGAACCCAGAACGGATTTAGTTTGAAAGCTCTCATTGAAGGCGGAGAGGTGATTGAGGCGCTTCGTGAGCGAGTGCTTGGTCGCGTCGTCGCTGCTGATGTTGTACACCCGGATACTCAAGAAATCATGTTTGCCACTGGGGATTTGCTTGACGAAGATGCGGTTGACCTGATTGAGGGCGTCGGGATCGACGAAGTGCGTGTTCGAACGCCATTAACTTGCGAAACACGCTATGGACTGTGTGCAAAGTGCTACGGACGCGATTTGGGCCGTGGCAACCTTGTAAATGTGGGCGAAGCCGTCGGTGTCATCGCGGCGCAGTCAATTGGGGAACCAGGTACGCAGCTGACCATGCGAACGTTCCACGTTGGCGGTGCGGCATCTCGATCTGCGGCTCAGAGCAGTATTGAGGCGAAGAGCTCTGGCGTGATTCGCATCTCGAACTCAATGCGTGTTGTCACCAATCCCAAGGGGGAAAAGGTGGTAATTTCTCGTTCTGGTGAAATCATCGTTACCGAGGAAAGCGGACGCGAGCGCGAGCGGCACAAAGTACCTTATGGCGCAACTCTGCTCGCAACTGACGGGAAACAAATCAAAGCTGGTGTGCAACTCGCAGCTTGGGATCCACATACGCGGCCGATTGTTACCGAGTATGCTGGAACTGTGCGGTTCGAGCATGTCACTGAAGGTGTAACCGTTGCCAAGCAGTTAGATGAGGTAACAGGTTTGTCTACGCTGGTAGTGATAGATGCTCAGCGCGGTGGGAAGTCTGCTTCGAAGGGGCAGCGACCGCAAGTGAAGCTTATTGATCCAAGTGGCGAAGAAGTGCGAATTCACGGCACCGACCACGTAGTTACCCTAACTTTTCAGGTCGGATCGCTGATCACTGTAAAGGATGGCCAATTGGTCTCTGTCGGTGACATTCTTGCGAGAATTCCGCAAGAGTCTTCGAAGACGCGCGACATCACAGGCGGCTTGCCGCGTGTAGCGGAACTGTTTGAGGCGCGGTCACCAAAGGACGCGGGCATGCTGGCCGAGGTCACCGGAACTGTGTCGTTTGGCAAGGATACGAAGGGTAAGCAACGGTTAGTGATTACCGAACCCAATGGCACGGCGCACGAGTACCTTATCTCCAAAGACAAGCACGTAATGGCTCATGACGGCCAAGTAGTCAACAAAGGAGAGGTGATTGTTGATGGCCCTCCAGACTCGCACGACATATTACGCTTGAAGGGGGTTGAGGAACTTGTTCGCTACATCATAGACGAAGTACAAGATGTCTACCGATTGCAAGGTGTGAAGATCAATGATAAGCACATCGAGGTCATCGTTAGGCAGATGTTGCGGCGGGTTGTTGTTACAGAAACAGGCGATTCAAGTTTCATCAAGGAGGAGCAAGTCGAGCGTGCGGCTTTGTTTGACGAGAACGACAGGCTTGTAGCGGCAGGGAAATTACCAGCGGTATTTGAAAATGTCCTGCTTGGTATTACCAAAGCCAGTTTGTCCACGGATTCCTTTATATCGGCAGCATCGTTTCAGGAAACCACGAGAGTTCTGACCGAAGCCGCGATTATGGGCAAGCGGGACGAACTGCGAGGGTTGAAAGAAAATGTGATTGTTGGACGCCTCATCCCTGCTGGAACGGGTCTCGCATACCATCGTGCCCGTCGCATGCAATCGTCAAGTGGCGAGGCCGCAAGTAGCCTTTTCGACTTACCGGTGCCGAGCGAAGTCGATGCATCCTCGTTAACGCAACAGTAAGTTGACGCTCCAGCGGTTGCGCCATATAATCTCACCCCTTTGCCGAGTCAAATCTCACTTGCAAGAGCGACCTAGGAATTAAATTCATGCCAACAACCAATCAACTTATACGGAAGCCGCGCCAGGCGCCAGTCACGAAAAGCAAGGTACCCGCATTGGAGAACTGTCCCGCCAAGCGGGGCGTGTGTACTCGCGTGTATACGACTACCCCAAAGAAACCTAACTCGGCACTCCGGAAGGTCGCCAAGGTACGCCTGACTAATGGCTTTGAGGTGATCTCGTATATCGGCGGCGAAGGCCACAACCTTCAAGAGCACTCAGTTGTACTAATCCGCGGTGGTCGTGTAAAAGACCTGCCTGGTGTCCGTTATCACATCGTGCGCGGCAGTTTGGACACACAAGGTGTGAAAGATAGAAAGCAAAGCAGATCCAAGTACGGCGCAAAACGCCCGAAGGCGGCTTAACTCGTAAATTAGGAGATACACAATGCCTCGTCGTCGCGAAGTACCAAAGCGTGACATCCTCCCGGATCCGAAATTCGGGAGTGTTGATTTGTCCAAGTTTGTAAATGTTTTAATGACCAGTGGTAAGAAGTCAGTCGCAGAGCGTATCATTTACGGTGCGTTCGAACAAATTCGGACGAAAAGCGGGAAGGATCCGCTCGAGGTGTTTTCTCTCGCCGTGAACAACGTCAAGCCTGTTGTTGAGGTAAAAAGTCGCCGCGTCGGCGGCGCAAATTACCAAGTTCCGGTTGAAGTTCGTCCTTCGCGACGAATGGCGCTGTCGATGCGATGGATCCGTGAAGCCGCCCGCAAGCGCTCCGAGAAATCAATGGGGCATCGATTGGCATCAGAGTTAATCGAGGCATCTGAGGGGCGCGGTGCGGCGATGAAGAAACGCGAGGAAATTCATCGTATGGCGGAAGCCAATAAGGCATTCTCACATTTTAGATTCTGAGTGTGATTGTTGTCGCGTTCTACTGGCGTGACATTTTGTTGATCCGAAGTCGTCATGGGACGTGCATGTAATGTCTCAGTGACTTGATATAGATTAGGCAGGTAATTAAGTGGCTCGTAAAACTCCAATCGAACGTTATCGCAATATCGGCATTTCCGCGCATATTGATGCCGGCAAGACCACCACTACTGAGCGCATTTTGTTCTATACGGGTGTTAATCATAAAATCGGCGAAGTGCATGATGGCGCGGCGACGATGGATTGGATGGAGCAAGAACAAGAGCGAGGTATTACGATTACTTCGGCTGCCACGACATGCTTCTGGAAAGGGATGGCGCAGAATTTCCCCGAGCATCGCATTAACATCATCGATACTCCGGGTCACGTGGACTTTACAATTGAGGTGGAACGCTCGATGCGGGTGCTTGATGGCGCTTGTATGGTTTATTGTGCTGTTGGCGGTGTACAGCCTCAATCTGAGACGGTTTGGCGTCAGGCGACGAAATATAAAGTTCCTCGCCTCGCTTTCGTCAATAAGATGGATCGTCAGGGCGCGGATTTTTTTAAAGTTCACGATCAGATGCGTCAGCGCCTAAAGGCAAACCCAATTCCACTGCAAATTCCGATTGGTGCGGAGGAGCATTTTGAGGGCTTAGTCGATCTAGTCAAAATGAAATCGGTTGTATGGGAAGAGGAAAATCAGGGAACGAAATTCATCTATGGGGACATTCCCGAGAAACTCCTTGAATTGGCGAACGAATGGCGCAGCAAAATGGTTGAGGCCGCGGCGGAGGCTTCTGAAGAATTGATGAATAAATACCTCGAGGAGGGTGATCTGTCCGAAGAGGATGTGAAAGCCGGTATTCGAGCAAGAACGATTAATGCTGAGATTGTTCCGATGCTCTGCGGTTCAGCCTTTAAAAATAAGGGTGTACAAGCGATGTTGGATGCCGTTATTGAGTTCCTTCCAGCACCAACGGATATTCCCCCAGTGACAGGGCTCTTAGAAGATGATTCCACGGGGCAGCGGCGAGCGGCTGACGATGAGCCGTTTTCGGCTTTGGCCTTCAAGATAATGACTGATCCATACGTTGGTCAGCTGACGTTCTTTCGAGTCTATTCAGGAATGGTTAAGACGGGGGACACAATCTTTAATCCGATCAAGGGGCGCAAAGAGCGCATTGGTCGAATTTTGCAAATGCATGCGAATCAACGTGAAGAAATAAAAGAAGTGTTCGCAGGTGACATCGCGGCGGCTGTTGGTCTTAAAGAGGCAACGACGGGAGAAACGTTGTGTGATCCTGCAAAGGTGATCACGCTTGAGCGAATGATTTTCCCTGAACCGGTAATTCATGTTGCAGTAGAACCGAAGACTAAGGTTGATCAGGAGAAGATGGGCATTGCGTTGAATCGCCTTGCCCAAGAAGATCCGTCGTTTCGCGTCCGCACTGACGAAGAGTCCGGCCAGACAATTATTTCCGGGATGGGTGAATTGCACCTCGAGATATTGGTTGATCGAATGAAGCGCGAGTTTGGAGTCGAGGCAAACGTCGGCGCACCACAGGTCGCCTACCGAGAGGCTGTGCGCAAATCTGTTGAGCAAGAAGGGAAATTTGTCAAGCAATCCGGCGGCCGCGGACAATATGGGCATGTATGGATTAAGCTTGAACCAAACGAAGCGGGCAAAGGCTTTGAATTTGTTGACGCGGTGAAGGGTGGTGCGGTTCCGCGTGAATTTATCCCCGCGGTCGAAAAAGGTCTTCGGGAGACTCTGCCAAATGGTGTTTTGGCTGGCTTTCCGGTTGTCGATGTAAAGGTTACATTGTTCGACGGATCGTCACACGACGTGGACTCCAACGAAAACGCGTTCAAAATGGCTGCATCGATGGCGTTCAAGGATGCCATGCGTAAAGCGAGCCCTGTGTTGTTAGAGCCAATGATGGCTGTTGAAGTTGAAACACCGGAAGACTATATGGGGAATGTCATGGGCGATCTGTCCGGTCGGCGCGGCATCGTTCATGGAATGGATGATCAAGTCGGCGGAATCAAGTTGATTAAGGCTGAGGTACCGCTTGCAGAAATGTTTGGATACTCGACAACTTTGCGGTCGCTTTCGCAAGGCCGGGCGACGTACTCTATGGAGTTCAAGCACTATACAGAGGCTCCCAAGAACGTAGCGGAAGCCGTCATTAACAAAAAGTAAATCACTACTGATACTGGAAATACACCATGGCAAAAGGTAAATTTGAGCGGACGAAGCCGCACGTAAACGTGGGGACGATTGGACACGTGGATCATGGCAAGACGACCTTGACGGCGGCGATGACGACGATCTTGGCGGCGAAATTTGGTGGTGAGG
>JANYAW010000257.1 GCA_025361105.1 Rhodocyclaceae bacterium
CGAATGATACTGGTGTTACATAGGCCGAAAAAGAACTTTTTGGATATGTAATTAGAACCAAATGGCCTATCATTGCTGAATGAAGCTACAGCAATTGAAATTTCTGGTTGAAGTTGATGCGCAAGCGCTGAACGTTTCTGAAGCGGCCAAGGTGTTGTTTACCGCACAACCGGGCATCTCGAAACAAATTCGCCTGCTTGAAGACGAACTTGGTTTAACCGTGTTCGAGCGCCACGGTAAGCGCTTGACCGCAGTGACACCAGCGGGGCGTATGGTGCTTGATGCGGCGCGGCGGATTTTGCGTGAAGTCGATAATCTCAAGCGCATTGGCAATGACTACGCCAGCGAAGTTGACGGCTTACTTACCGTCGCAACAACACATACGCAAGCGCGCTACGCCTTGCCGCGCGCGATTCAAGGTTTCATGAAATTGCGGCCGAATATTCGATTGCATGTGCAGCAAGGCAGCCCCGCACAAGTTGTGCAATGGCTAGAAAACGGTACCGCCGACATTGGCATTGCTACCGAAGCGCTAGGCAATTCCCCTGATTTGCTGGCCTTGCCTTGCTATCAATGGTCGCATTTGGTCGTTGTGCCAAAGGGACACGTCCTGCTGAAGAAAGGCGGTCTTACGCTGCAAGCGTTGGCCAAGTTTCCACTGGTCACTTACGACGCAATGATCGCCGGTCGTTCGCACCTTGATCGCGCTTTCGCCCGTAATGACATCACGCCCAACATCGTGCTCACCGCCATCGATTCAGATGTTATTAAAACCTACGTCGAACTCGGCTTGGGCGTGGGCATCATCGCCGAAATGGCTTTCGATCCGCTGCGTGATAAAGCGCTCGCCTCGGTCGCCGCAGGGCATTTATTTGAGGTTAATACCACCCGCGTAGGTTTTCGCCGCGACATGTGGTTACGCGGGTTTGACTATGAGTTTTTGGAATTGCTATCGCCGAGCTTGACGCGCGGGGTTATTGACACGACTCTGCGTGGCGTGGGAGAAGATTCAGGTTTGTAAGCTGCTGACAGCGTCTCACCAGCACCAACTGGCGAATTTCAAGCCCCAAATTTAGAGGACTTCACCTAAGCAAGTGAGGCAACGATACATACAATCGTTTTGTTGTCTCCTCCTCCGGTCTTAATTGATCGGATTTACCCAGCACTGCGGTGCTGGGTTTTTTTTGCCTGCGCTTAGGGCTATGCCTAGTGCAATGTCTAATGCGAGAGGATTTTTGACAAGAACTGCTGTGCGCGTTCGCCGCGAGGTGTGCCAAAGAAATCGTCCTTGGTGGCATCTTCGATGATGTGACCTTGATCCATGAAGATCACGCGGTTGGCAACTTTGCGGGCAAAGCCCATTTCATGGGTGACGCACATCATGGTCATGCCTTCGTGCGCCAGTTCGACCATCACATCTAACACTTCGTTGACCATTTCCGGATCGAGTGCGGAAGTGGGTTCGTCGAACAACATGCATATTGGGTTCATCGACAAGGCGCGCGCAATCGCTACGCGTTGTTGTTGCCCGCCTGACAGTTGGCCGGGAAATTTTGCAGCTTGGGCTTTGAGGCCCACGCGATCGAGCAATTTCAAGCCAGTCGCCATCGCTTCCTCTTTCGAGCGATTCAAAACTTTGATTTGGCCGATGGTGAGATTTTCGGTGATGCTCATGTGCGGGAAAAGCTCAAAGTTTTGAAACACCATGCCAACGCGCGCGCGCAGTTTTGGCATGTCGGTACCGGGCGCGCCGACCGAAATGCCATCGACCATGATGGTGCCGGACTGGAATGGTTCCAAGCCATTGACTGTTTTAATCAACGTCGATTTACCCGAGCCGGATGGGCCGCAGACGACAATAACTTCGCCTTTGGCGACAGTTGTGCTGCAATCGGTCAGCACTTGAAATGCGCCGTAGTGTTTATTGACGTGGGATATTTCTATCATGGTGACGACCTTTGATTGAATCCGCTAATCAGTGTTATCGAATGATGGCGACGCGCTTTTGCAATCGCTTGACGGTTTGTGACAGCGTGAAGCAAACGACAAAGTAGATCACTGCTGCAAAAATGTACATTTCTATCGGCCGGTTGTAATTCTTGCCGGCGATCTCGGCGGCTTTGAGCAAATCTTTGGCGCCTATGATGTAGACCAGCGAGGTGTCTTGAAACAGCACGATGGTTTGCGTCAGCAGTACTGGAATCATGTTGCGAAAAGCTTGTGGCAAAACAATGTAGCCCATCGTCTGACCATAGGTGAAGCCCAACGCATCACCCGCTGCGACTTGCCCGCGTGAGACGCTCTGGATGCCGGCGCGCATGATTTCGCTGTAATACGCGGCTTCGAATGCAGTGAAGGTGAGCATTGCCGAAGACTCGGCACCGACCGGGTTGCCGGTGAGTAGCGGTATCAATAAAAAGAACCACAGGATGACCATCACCAGCGGAATCGAGCGCATAGTGTCGACGTAGGTTGCAGCGGCGTTGGCCAACACGCGGTTTGGGGAAAGTCGTGCTAGTGCCAGGAATGTACCTAAAATGATGCCGCCGCTCATCGCGATGAGCGTCAGCTTGAAGCTGTATTGAATGCCGGTCCACAGAAACGGCAGGCTGGGCGAGAGGACGCTGAAATCGAAAGTAGAGAACATGGTCTTGGGACTATTTTGCCGTTACGTAACCTGGGACACGGGAACGCTTTTCGATGAAGGCCATGACGCGATTGGCAATGAAGGCGCAGATGAAGTAGAGCGCGGTGACCGCTACATAGGTCTCGATGCCTTGCTCAGAATCTTCCTGCATTTGGCGCGAGACAAAAGTGAGTTCCAGCACGCTGATGGCAAAGGCCACTGAAGAGTTCTTGAACACACTCATGAACTCGGAAGTAAGCGGTGGAATGATGATGCGAAACGCCATCGGCAACAGCACATAACGATAGGTTTGCGGCAGCGTGAATCCCATCGCCATGCCGGCATAGTGTTGGCCGCGCGGCAGGCTTTGGATGCCAGCTCGAACTTGCTCGGCGATGCGTGCCGAGGTGAACAAGCCGAGACACAGCGTGGCCGTGATGAATTCTTTGGCCGGCATATCTTGCTTGACCCACATCGAGAGGTCTTGCGGCAAAAACTCCGGAACGACAAAAAACCACAACAGCATTTGCACCAGTAGCGGCACATTGCGAAAACATTCGACCCAAGCGTTGCCGAGCATCACCACCCACGGGCGTGGCGTGGTGCGTAGCGTACCGATTACAGAACCCAAACTCAGCGCAATGACCCATGAGGTCAACGAGACGGCCACCGTCCAGCCGAAGCCATGGATGAGCCAAGTGAGATAGGTCTCGTCTCCGTTTTGAACTTGCTCGAAGAAGATGCCCCAGTTCCAGTGGTAGTTCATGGTTGTCCTATGGCGCGCTGCAATTTGACAGCGATCAGACCCGAGCGGTGACACGCAACAGCGTGTCACCGGCACCAACTGATGAAGAATCTCGCACGCCTATTTCTTAACGTTGTATTGTTCAGCCGGCATATCGTTCGGTGCTTTGAGCGCTTCTTTCAATTTGTCGCTCATCGGGAAATTGAGATTTTCGTTCTTGGGTGGAATCGGGCTCATGAACCACTTCTTGTAGAGCTTATCAATCTCGCCGGATTTGGCTAAATCGCGCACGGTGGCATTGACCAAGCCTTGAAATTGCGGATCATCTTTGCGTAGCATGATGGCGATAGGTTCGATGTTCAGCACTTCACCAACAATCTCAAATTCCGCTGGATTTTTTGAACCAACAATCAAACCCGCGAGCAAATTGTCATCCATCACGAAAGCCACCGCGCGGTCGGTCTCCAACATCAGGAATGAATCGGCGTGATCTTTGCCATAGACTTCTTTGAAATCGATGCCCGAGCCTTTTTCGTGGCCACGCATCAGTTGCACTGAAGTCGTGCCGGTGGTGGTGGCCACTGGTTTGCCATTCAACTGGGCCAAGCTTTTAATGCCGGAGGCTTTCTTGACGGCCATTCGCACATTGGTGACAAAGGTGGTCGGTGCAAATGCGACTTGATTTTGGCGTGCGGCGTTGTTAGTAGTTGAGCCGCATTCGATATCCACAGTGCCATTGGTCACCAGCGGAATTCGGTTCTGTGAAGTGACTGCCTGATGCACAACTTTGAGCGCGGGAAGTTTGAGCTTAGCTTTCACCGCATCGACAATGCGATTGCAAATATCAATGTGATAGCCCACCGGTTTTTGGTCGCCATCGAGATAGGACAAAGGCTTCGATGATTCGCGGATGCCCATGGTAATGCTGCCGCTTTCCTGAATTTTTTCTAAGGTACCTGCACTGACCGATTGTGCAAAACCAATGGCGGCAATACTGGCGACGAGAACTAAGACGTTGCTTTTCATTGAAGTGTCTCCTGAGAATGGATCGGTAAACAAAACGTATGCTGCATGAGCAAAGGCAAATTCGGATGAGTCAATTTAGTCTGTAAGCGGGGTCGCCGTCAATAGTTTTGCGGAGGCTCGCTATGCATTGTCCTGACTCTGTTGTAGCGCCCACATTTGCGCATAAAGCCCGCTGTGTGCCAGCAAGTCAATGTGTGTGCCACGCTCGACGATGCAGCCTTTGTCCATCACGACGATCTGGTCTGCATTCATCACGGTCGACAAACGATGCGCGATGATTAGCGTGGTGCGGCCTCGCGCCGCCATTTCAAGCTCAGTTTGAATCGCCTGTTCGGTTTTGGAATCGAGAGCGGAAGTGGCTTCATCGAATATCAAAATCGGTGGGTCTTTGAGCAGCGCACGGGCAATCGCGACGCGTTGTTTCTCGCCGCCGGACAATTTCAGGCCGCGTTCGCCGACCCGTGTTTGATAGCCTTGTGGCAGGCTTTCAATGAAGTTGTGAATATGCGCAGCGCGTGCAGCGGCAATCACTTCTTGATGGCTGGCACTCGGCTTACCGTAGTGAATGTTGTAATAAATGCTGTCGTTGAACAGCACAGTGTCCTGTGGCACGATGCCGATGGCTGCGCGCAAACTGGTCTGCGTCAGCGCGCGAATATCCGAGCCATTTATTTTGATTCCGCCGTTAGTCACGTCGTAAAAGCGAAATAGCAATCGCGCCAGTGTTGACTTGCCGGAACCGCTATGCCCGACCACTGCCGCTGATTTGCCCGCGCAAATTTTCAAATCGAGATTGAACAATATCTGGCGGTCTTTTTCGTAAGAAAAATTCACCGCTTCAAATTCAATCCCACATGGGCCTGGTGGCAAGGCGCGCGCGTCGGCAACATCTTCCACTTCGCGGTTTTGCGAGAGTAAGGAAAACATTTTTTCGATGTCAGTGAGCGATTGCCGTATCTCGCGATAGAGCACACCCAAGTGACTCAGTGGCATGTAAAGCTGAATCAAAAACGCGTTGACCAAAACAATATCGCCGACCGTCATCTGGCCAGAAACCACGCCGACGGTCGCGCGCCACATCATCAGCGAAACGCCGCCAGCGATGATGATGGACTGACCAAGATTCAGATACGAGAGCGAATATTGATTCTTGATTTGCGCAACTTCCCATTTCTGCATTTGTTCGTCATAGCGCAATTTCTCCCACGCTTCGTTGCTGAAATACTTCACCGTTTCATAGTTGATGAGGCTATCAATCGCGCGCACATTGGCTGCCGAATCTAGCTCATTCACCGTACGCCGCAAATGCGTGCGCCAATTGGTGATTACTACCGTGTAGGTCACGTACAGCGTCAAGGTACCGAGCGTGATGAGCGTAAAGCTGATGTCGTAGCGTTGCCCGAGGATTCCCAATACCAAGGCAATTTCGACCAATGTGGGCAAAATTGAATACAGCGTATAGCTGATTAGCGAATTAATCGAACGTGTGCCGCGTTCAATGTCTCGCGTCAAGCCGCCTGTTTGGCGCTCAAGATGGAAGCGCAAAGAGAGTGCATGCAGATGCTCGAACACTTGCAGCGCAATAGTGCGCACCGCGCGCTGTGTCACTTTCGCAAACAAGATTTCGCGCAACTCGGTAAACATCGAAGTCGAAAACCGCAAGGCACCGTAGGCGGCCAACAATCCAATAGGTACCAGCAACAGCGCTTGCTCTTGCGGCACGGTAAGTGTGTCGATGATGTTCTTGAATATTAGCGGCACGGCGACGTTGGTGAGTTTCGCCACCAACAAACAGCCCAAGGCAAACAAGACGCGACCCTTCCAGGCCCACAGGTAAGGCAACAGTGTTTTGATGGTTGCCCAGTCGTGGCGATGACCGGTGGCTTGGCTCGGCAAACCGAGCGATGGAGCGGAGGAGGACGATGCAGAGCGCATGCAGCGATGATAACAGTCGGCGCAAAGCCTTCGCCCTGCCAGCGAGATCGATTCCACCATATACTGGGAGCAGATGAATACTCTCAGCGAAAATCAATTCATGGGTGTCTTGCAGGAGCTTCCAGATCGACAGCCGGTGTTGCGAGTAGTGCCGATGCCATGCGACGTGAATTCCAGCGGCGACATTTTTGGCGGCTGGGTTATGGCGCAAGTCGACATTGCGGGATCGATTCCGGCGATGCGTCGTGCGCGCGGTCGGGTGGCGACGGTGGCGGTGAATGCGTTTTATTTCAAGCAGCCCGTGTCAGTTGGCGATGTGGTAAGTTTTTATGCAGAAGTGACTCACGTTGGCACGACTTCGATAACGGTGGATGTTCAAGTTTATGCGGCACGCAATCCGGCCGCGCCGGTCGTTGTTAAAGTCACTGAGGCGACGCTGACATATGTCTGCTTGAATAAAGATGGCAGCAAGCGGACTGTACCGACCGAGTTGCCGGCTGAGTGAACGCGAAGAAACCTCATGGCTCCAAAACGTGATCTAAATAATCCAGAAATGCGCCGGCTGGTGGATCGATTAACCCCACTGGTCAAACGCATTGCGCGGCGTTTGATGCGGACATTGCCGGCCAGCGTCGAGGCCGATGATTTGGTGCAGGACGGGATGATCGGTTTGATGGGTGCCATCTTGCGCTCGACGCGTGAAACCACCGGCCACGAGTTTGATAGTTACGTGTCTCAATGCGTGCGTGGAGCGATGCTCGATGGCTTGCGCGCCAACGATATGGCTAGCCGCCGCGTGCGTCGCGATATGCGTCAAGTCGAAGTGGTGATGCAACGCCTCGGCCATCAGCTAGGTCGGCAGCCAAGCGAAGGCGAAGTGTCGGCGGCACTCGACATGAGCATTTCGGACTACCAAAAATTGTTGCAAGAAGTTTATGGCTACACTTTGGTCTCGCTCGATGATTTGGTCGAACACGGCGACAGCGATGAATACTTGACCTATTGCGCGACCAATAACTTGAGTCCGGTCGGTGCGCTTGAGCGCTCGGACTTCCAAGGCGTGTTGATTGAAGCGATACGCGCTCTGCCCAAGCAAGAAAAACTAATCATGACGCATTACTACGAAGCCGGGCAAAATATGCGCGAGATTGGCGCAAAGCTGGGGCTGACTGAGGGACGCATCAGCCAGATTCACGCGCAGGCGATTGCCCGCTTGCGCGCGGCGGTGTTGGGTGGTGAAGCGCGCAATACCTTGCTGGCACCACGGCGCAAGAAACGCTAGACGGAGTGGGTACGTAACAAAAGTGTCATGTAATGCGGATTTAATAAAATTGTCACTGAGATTAATGGCGGCGTGTCGCCAGCACCAACTGGTACCAGCTGGTGAAAATGAATAGTTGAGGATAGAAATGAGCAAGTGCAGTCGGTTTCAGTACGGTAACGCTATCGTAATTATCAGCACGGCAGTTCTCGGTATTGCTGGATGCGATAACAAAACGCAAGCCACTGTGCCGAGCTTTCCACCAGTTGATGTCGAGGTAATCACAGCGTCTGCTGGCAAGGCGGTAATTAATCAAGACTTGCCGGGACGACTCTCGGCCGTGCGCTCTGCGCAAGTTCGCGCGCGCGTCGAAGGCGTGATTGAAAGGCAACTGTTCACCGAAGGCAGTGATGTCCGTGCTGGCGCGCCGCTCTATCAGATTGACCCGCGCACCTTCCAGGCTAGTGCCACTGCGGCAGATGCGGCAGTTGCCAGCGCACGCGCGGTGGTTGATCGCTACGCGCCTTTGCTAGCTATCAAGGCAGTGAGCCAGCAAGAATTTGACAGCGCCAACGCACAGTTAAAACTCAACGAAGCCCTTCAAGCGAAGGCGCGCCTTGATCTGGACAACGCCACGCCGAAAGCGCCGATCAGTGGCCGTATTGGTCGCTCAAATGTCACTGAAGGCTCGCTAACCGGCAAAGATGCCGGCACGCATTTGGTGACTATCGAGCAGCTTGATCCTATCCGCGTGGACTTCGTGCGCTATTACTCTGACGTGCTGCGATTGCAACAAGCGATCAAGGCGGGCAGGCAAAAACGCGCCGACGCGACGACTGTTGAATTGTTGCAAGAAGACGGCTCGGTCTATCCTGAAAAAGGCACACTGCGCTTCTCAGACATGGCGGTTGACCCATCCACTGGCGCGATTTTGTTGCGCGCTGAATTTCCCAATCCACGCCACGAATTGTTACCCGGTACTTTTGTCGGCATCCGCTTTCCACAATCGGTGCTCGATGAGGCCATTCGCGTGCCGCAGCGCGCAGTGACGGCGAGTGCGCAAGGCCAGACGGTAATGGTAGTCGATAGCGAGGGCAAAGCGCAATTGCGCGCGGTGAAAACCAGCGGTACTTCGGGTGGTGATTTCATCGTATCCGAAGGCCTAAAAGCCGGCGAGCAAGTCATAATTACTGGCTTGCAAAAACTTCACCCAGGCAGCGCGGTAAAAGCGCTGCCGTGGCAGGCCGAGCAGCCTTTGACATTGTCCGCAACAAGCGTATCAAGCGTCGCGAAGTAAGCGCCGCCGATTACAAAAATGCTCGCCAGATTTTTTATTGACCGCCCAATATTCGCTTGGGTAATCGCCCTTATTATTTTGCTGGGTGGTGGCTTGGCCTTGCGTCAACTGCCGATCGCCAGCTACCCGGCGGTTGCACCACCGGCGCTGGCGATTAGCTTCAGTTATCCTGGCGCGTCGGCGCAAGTGATTGAGGAATCCGCAATCACACTGGTCGAGCAAGAGATGGCCGGACTTGAACATCTGCTCTATGTTGATGCCGCCGCAGAGCTTGGCACCGGGAGCATTACGCTAACCTTTGAGGCTGGCACCAATCTTGATTTTGCGGCGGTCGAAACGCAGAACCGTGTCAGGCGTGTTGAGGCGCGATTGCCCGAGGACGTTCGTCGTCTGGGCATCAACGTGACCAAATCTGCTCGCAATTATTTGATGTTCGTGTCGCTCTATTCGCCGGACAGCAGTCGCGACAATGTGGCGCTGGGCAGCTATGTGGCGGCCAATGTGCTCGACAGTATTCGCCGTGTGCCTGGTGTGGGTGAAGCAATATTGTTCGGTACCGAATATTCGATGCGAATATGGTTGCGACAAGATCGACTGACCGCATTTGGCATCACGGCGGGCGATGTTGCCAAAGCTGTGCGCTCGCAAAATGTGCAGTTGGCAACCGGTGAAGTCGGCCAGTTGCCCGCTGCGCCCGGGCAGCAAATCAATGCGGTGATTGTTACCCGCTCCCGCTTGAGTACGGTCGAAGAATTCGGTGATGTCATCGTAAGGGCGAAAGATGACGGCTCGGTAGTGCGAGTTCGCGATGTCGCCCGCGTTGAACTTGGCGCACAGGATTACAGCGTCGCCGCGCGTATGGACGCGCAGCAAGCGGCATCGGTGGCAATCCGCTTGGCACCGAGCGGCAATGCCTTGGAAACCGCACGTGCGGTGAAGGCCAAGATGACTGAGTTGGAGAAATATTTTCCGCCAGGCATCAAGTGGGTGGTGCCATACGACACTTCCACATTTGTCGAAATTTCGTTGCATGAAGTCGTCATTACGCTGCTGCAAGCGATGGCCTTGGTGGTGCTGGTTATGTACCTTTTCATGGGCAACGTGCGCGCAACTTTTATTCCCGCCATTGTGGTGCCGGTGGCCTTGGTGGGCGCGACGGTCGGGCTGTATTTCCTCGGCTATTCCATCAATGTGCTGACTCTGTTTGCACTGGTATTGGCGATTGGTTTGGTGGTCGACGATGCCATCGTGGTAGTTGAAAACGTCGAGCGCATCATGAGCGAGGAAGGGCTCGCGCCACGTGCAGCGACGCAAAAAGCGATGGACCAAATTGTCGGCGCCATCATCGCGATCACCTTGGTGCTCACCGCTGTGTTTGTTCCGATGGCATTTTTCGGTGGCACGGTGGGCGCAATCTACCGGCAGTTTTCGGTGACGCTGATTTTGACCATGGGTTTTTCGGCACTACTCGCGTTGACGTTGACGCCGGCCTTGTGCGCCACCTTGCTGAAACACACGCCTGGCCAAAGCGTGATGCCGACCACGGGTCCGCTCGGCGCCTTCAATCGATTTTTCGCCAGAACGACGACGCGCTATCACAGCGGGGTTGCCAAAGTACTCGGGCGCACGGGACGCTATCTGGTGATTTATTTGACGCTACTGATTGCTACAGGTTGGGTGTTTTCGCGGCTACCGGGAAGCTTTTTGCCGGAGGAAGATCAAGGCTATTTCATCGCTGTCATCCAACTGCCACCGGGTGCCACGCGCGAGCGCACACTCGAAGTGATGTCGGCCATCGAACAGCATTACCTCAAGCAACCCGAAGTAGAACACGTCATTGGTGTCGCCGGATTTTCCTTCTTTGGGCGTGGTCAATCTGGTGCAATTACCTTCGTCCGGCTCAAACATTGGGATGAACGAACGGCTTCGGACAGCATGGCTAGCAGCATCGTCCAGCGCATGAACTCGACATTTTTTCAAATCAAACAAGCGATGGTGTTTGCGGTGAACCCGCCGTCGATACCAGAGCTCGCTGCCTTGGGTGGATTTGATTTTCGTTTGCAAGATCGCAACGGTGTCGGTCGTGAAAAATTGCTTGAGGCACGCAATATGTTGATTGATTTGGCGAGCAAACACCCTTCGTTGATGGGTGTGCGGCCAGAGGGCCAAGAGGCCGCGCCGCAAGTCTTGCTTGACATCAATCGGCAAATAACGCGAGCACAAGCTATCGACATGGCGGATTTGAATGAGACGCTGCAATCGGTTTTGGGTAGTGCTTACATCAACGATTTTGTTCGCGAAGGCAGAATTTTGCGCGTGCAAATGCAAGCCGAGCCGCTCACTCGCATGTCGGCCGAAAGTATCCTTAAGCTACCTGTGCGCAACGTTCGCGGTGAGCAAAGTTCGCTTAGCAGTTTGGCAACAGTGAAATGGATAGCCGCACCACCAAAGCTGGATCGCTACAACGGATTACCGTCGATGAAAATTTCCGGCGGCCCGGCGCCTGGCCGTTCGACTGGCGAGGCGATGGCGGCGATGGAAGAAGTTGCCGCGCAATTGCCAGCGGGCATCGGCTATGAATGGTCGGGCACTTCCTACGAGGAAAGAATATCCGGTAGTCAAGCGCCGATGTTGTTCGCGATTTCTCTGCTGGTGGTGTTCTTGTGTTTGGCTGCGCTGTATGAGAGTTGGTCGATACCATTCGCGGTGATGTTGGTGGTGCCTCTGGGCGTGTTCGGCGCGGTGATGGCAGTGACCATGCGCGGCTTACCTAACGATGTTTATTTCAAAGTCGGGCTGATTGCGATTATCGGTTTGTCGGCAAAGAACGCGATTCTGATTATTCAATTTGCACGTGATTTACAAGCGCAGGGAATGGAATTGGTCGAGGCGACGCTTGAAGCTTGTCGTCTGCGTTTCCGCCCGATTTTGATGACCTCAATAGCCTTTATGTGCGGGGTCATGCCACTGGCGTTTTCGAGCGGTGCAGGTGCCGCCAGTCGCCACGCGATTGGTACCGGCGTGCTCGGCGGCATGTTCGCGGCGACGGTGTTAGCGGTGTATCTGGTACCGGTATTTTTCGTCGTGGTGAGGCGAGTTTTTCCGGGCAAAGCTCGCGCACAGGATGAGCATGACCGTGATGCTCACTAAACGTTCGATTTATTTAGTGCTGATCGGCGCGGTGGCGGCATGCTCACAAGCGCCAGAATATGTGCGACCGGCGTTGCCTGTGCCTAGTGAATGGCCGGATCTGCCAGTTGGCGCTGGTGACACGCCGTCATCCAAAAAATCGCTTGGTACGCAGCAAGACAGCTGGCGCAAAGTTTTCCCCGACGCACATTTGCAAAGCCTCATCGCCGCTGCGCTGGAGCACAACCGCGATTTGGCGATTGCCGTTTTCCGTGTCGAAGAAGCGCGTGCGCAAGCGGGAATTGCTGGTGCGGCGCGACTGCCGGAACTTGATTTGAACGCTCAGCACCAGGCCACCGGAGCGTCCACCAAAGTGACGGGTCCTAGCTTGATCACGACTAGCCAGCGCTACGACGTCGGCATCGGCGTGGCGGCTTTTGAACTTGATTTTTGGGATCGCCTGAAAAATCTTGACGATGCCGCGCGCGCTAATTTTCTCGCCACCGCATATGCACGCAGTGCGTTTCGTTTATCGTTGATTCGCGACGTGGCGCAAACTTGGTTCAGCGTGCGCGAACTCAGTCAGCGCAAAGCGTTGGCCGAGCAAACCGTGAGTGGCCGTGAGGCGAGTTTGAAGCTGACCACTCATCGGCGCGACGCAGGTCTGGCGGGCGACATTGATTTTCAAACCGCCACTGGTGCGCTGGCCAATGCACGCGTTGAACTTGCGAGTTTGGCGCGACAACTCGCAGCGGCTGAAAATGGATTGCGTTTGTTGGTGGGGCAACAGCTGCCCGACGGCGTGTCGTCAGCACCAACTGGCGAACTCGTTCGTGACATCACCGTCGGCCTGCTCGCCGAAGTTTTGCTCGCCCGTCCCGACATCCTCGCTGCCGAACAAAAACTCATCGCGGCGAACGCTAATGTCGGCGCAGCGCGCGCCGCTTTTTTCCCAAAAATTTCACTGACGGCTGCGGCAGGAAGCGCCAGTAGCGCGTTGTCGAATTTGTTTGCCGCGGGCAGTGGGACATGGAGCTTCGTCCCTGCGTTAGCGATTCCGTTGTTCGACGGTGGACGCACTCAAAACAACGTCGACATTGCTGAAGCGCGCAAAAACATTGCCGTCGCCGAGTATGAAAAAACTATTCAAAGCGCATTTCGCGATATCTCTAATTTGCTCGCCGCCCGCACGCATTATTTGGCGCAGATAGAAGCCTTGCAAGTCGGCGCACAGGCGCAAATCGAGCGGCTGCGTTTGGTCAATGCTCGCTACGCGGGCGGCGTCGCCAATCACCTTGAATTGCTCGATGCCCAACGCGATAGTTTTGCCGCGCAACAAAACCTCCTCAGCGCACAACAACAAGTTTTGTCGACCAACGCCAGTTTGTTCGCGGCGCTTGGTGGTAACTAAGCGACCACGAATTCGCGACCTGTTGCAAGTAGCGAACGGCATCGATTGACCGGTTCACGGTTTGCCGCCCTAGGCGCAGCAAACTCAACTAACATTGCCCCCATAAAGCGTATAAAAACAGGGGAGCATGGTCATGAAAAAAATTCTCGCGGGACTCATCATCGTGATTGTCGGCGTAGCGATTTTCCATTTCGCCACCCTACCTCCCGCGCCGCCCGAGATTCCTCCTGTACCTGCAAAAATCGCAACTCCCACAATCCCCGCGCTGACTGCCTATGACATGCCGACTGGCCAAGTGCCGGTATCAAAAGAGCCCTTCGCGGCGACCTTCCGTAGCGTCGCGATTTCCGATTTGGTCGAACGCAATATGGCCACTGGTGTGTATACCGGCACGCCGTATTGGACGCAGCGCAAAGAATGGTTTGAGCAGAATTTCTATGCCACGTTGGCCGGCAAAAAAGTTTGGAAAGCTGGCACCTCGCCCGCCACGCATCAACGTGGCGATGCTGTGGATTGGGAGTTCGTGCCGATTCCACAATACGTGCCACCGTCTTGTGATCAAGTGCAGCCAACGGGATACGACGCAGAAGGCTGTCGTTATGTGAATGCACTGTTCAAGGAAGTGGAGGCTGTCGATAAAGCCAAAGCCCAACGCATGCGCGATCAAGTGCGACGCGGGCGCGATGTGTGGTTCAAAGGCACGTTTGGCAATCAGGATGAGAACACGCTC
>JANYAW010000269.1 GCA_025361105.1 Rhodocyclaceae bacterium
GGAAATCAAGCCCGTCAAACCGACCGAAGCGCCAGTAGTCAGTGCGGTGAGCCTCAATACCGATAACTATAAGCGCGACCCCAAAGGTGGCAAGCATCCATATTCACCAGAGGCGCTGGAGCGATTGCACAGGGCGGAAGGAATCAAAACCAGCGAGACGGCGGTGGTCGCAGGCAATCAGGCGGGTGCGCCGTCAAGCGAGTCTCCGCCGGTGGTTCCCGTGGTGCCAGTCGCCTCCGTTGCACCGCCTGTGCCAACGACGGTGGCGAATGCCAACGCAATCGACTGGAGTTGGCCGCTCGCTGGTGCAGTACTAGCGCCGTTCAACGAAGGTAGCAACAAAGGCATAGACATCGCCGGAAAACTCGGCGAACCCATCGGCGCTGCTGCTGCTGGCAAAGTCGTCTACGCTGGCTCCGGTCTGCGTGGTTACGGCAAACTGGTGATCGTGCGCCATTCAGCCGACTACCTTTCGGCCTACGCGCACGCCAAGGAAATCATGGTCAAAGAAGGCCAGATGGTGACGCGCCTGCAAAAAATCGCCGAGGTTGGAGACACCGACACGGACCGTGCCAAGCTCCATTTTGAAGTCCGCTATCGCGGTGTGCCGGTCGACCCGCAGAAGCATTTGCCGGCGCACTGACAGGGATTGTTTTGATAAAAAGCAGTCCTTGAGTCTGTGTCAATGTTGTTTCAGGTTCTCCAGCGCTTCAACAATCAATTTCTGTTGTCGTATGACTTCATAAATCATGTCCAGAATTGCAATTAGCAGCAAAATCCCGCCAATTGCACAGCTTAGAAAAGCTTGCTGAAAACCGCCGGTAGCCACGAAATATCCGCAAAGCAACAAGACAATGACGGAGGTCAGGACGATACCGGGACCGAGAACTTTTGGTGGTGTTGCCCAACGATCAGCGTACTTTTCTTTGTTCATGTTCGTCTCCCAAGATAAATTAAAGCCATGACCATACGCGTGGTTATCGTAATTGTCACGATGCTGCCGCTACATGCCGCGCCAAGCATTGTTCCAGCTGTGTGCGCGGCATGCGCTGAATTTTCGTCAGCAGTTCGTGCGAAATGAGATTGAGATTAACGCGTTGCCCCATGCGTTTTAGTTCGGCTATCAGATGCAGCAACAAATGCGCAGTGACTTCTGCGTCGGCCAGTGCACGGTGGGCTTGGCCGGACATCGGCAAATCAAAATGCCGAACCAATGTGCCAAGTTTGTGATTGGGTATATTGGGAAAAACGCGGCGTGAGAGTAGTACCGTGCAGGCGAATTCGACCGTGCGGCGGCGGTTCAATCTGGCGAGCTCGGCATCCCAAAAAATCTTGTCGAAGCTGGCGTTGTGCGCGACCAGTTTTGCGCTACCGACGAAATCAAAGACTTCGGTCATCACACGTGCGACAGGTGGTGCATTGCGTACCATGGCGTTGCTGATGCCGGTCAATTCTTCGATGTAGTAGGGCACGTAAACGCCAGCGTTCATCAGGCTTTGGTAGCGGTCGACGATGCGTCCGTTTTGTACCAACACGGCGGCAATTTCGGTCGGTCGTCCGCCGCTTCGTGGCATATCGCCGTTGGTTTCAAAGTCGATGACGGCGAAGGTTTCAGTCATTTTGTTTTTTTAACTCAGTAGCCAAATCCATCACCGCAGCGGCATAAAACCGACTGCGGTTATAGCGCGTGATGACGTAGAAATTTTGATAGCCGAGTCGATATTCAGTGGGTGCGTTGGCGCTGGTGAAATCTACCAGGGCAGCCGGGAGGTCAGGGATTGATAACGGCGTGTCGCCAGCACCAACTGGCGAAATCACTACGTTCAATTTTTCAAACGTACTAGGCAGGAAAAATGGATTCACGCCATTCGCCAAAACATCGGCGAGGTAGTCGCCGCTCACGTTGACGGTGATCGCTATCGGCGCACCGGTTTGCCAGCCATGTGCGTTCAAAAATTTTGCTACGCTGCCAATCGCATCGATTGCATTGCCTGCGATGTCGATTGCGCCATCGTCATCAAAATCTACGGCGTAGCTGCGGATTGACGAAGGCAGAAACTGCGGCAGGCCAAGCGCTCCGGCGTAGGAGCTTTTGTAGTGGCGCGGGTCACGGTTGGCATCGCGCGCCAAGAGCAAAAATTCGCTGAGTTCGTGGCGGAATAATTCGGCGCGTGGCGGATAGTCGAAGGCCAAAGTGCTCAGAGCCGCCAAGGTGTTGACGCGACCCATGTTGCGCCCGTAGATGGTTTCGACACCGATAATTGCCGCGATGATTTCGCGTGGCACACCGTAGCTGGTTTCGGCGCGCGCCAAGGCTGCGTCGTAGTGCAACATAAATTTGCGGCCGGCGGCAATGCGTTTGGGTTCGACAAAGCGTTGCCGATAAGCGACCCACGAATTGGATTGCAAGACGACCGGTGCTTGCATTAGTTGAACAACGTTTGGCAGCGCAGCGGTATGCGCGAATAGCGCCGTTAATTTCGCTGAGTCAAAACCATGCTGCTGTGACATCTCGGTGACGAACTGCGCTACATCATCGCGGTTAGCGAAATGTTTTTTTGCTGGCGCCGCGTAGACGTTCGTCAATGGCGCGGCGAAGAGGAGCGTGGCGAGAATGAACCGGATAGCTGCAATCATCTAGGGTCGAAACGCGGCAATTCGCGTGCGCAGTTTGGTCAGTGGCGCATTGGCATCTGAATGCGCCGGAGGTGCGGCATAGCGCAAATTGGCGTAATCG
>JANYAW010000311.1 GCA_025361105.1 Rhodocyclaceae bacterium
GGACGCACATCGATATCCCATGCCGCAATTTCGGCCGTGGTTGCAGCGCGGCCAATGCCAGGAAATTTGTCTGCGGCAACGGCGTGGAGCGCGGCTGACAGCAGTAATATCGCAAAACCCCATCCCCACCCTAGCCCTCCCCTTGAAGGGGAGGGAAGCATTCGCATCGTGTCAGCCGACTTGAACATTGCTAACCTCGCCATTGCCGCCGACTTGCCACGACTGAATCGCGTTGTTGTGATAAATCGAGCGCGAACCGCGAACCGCGCGCAGGGCGCGAATCGGCGGCTGTACATAGCCGGTTTCGTCTATCGCACGCGATTGCAAAATCGCCGGCGTGCCGTCCCACACCCAATCGATATTGAAGCGCGTTACGGCTTTGGAAAGCACTGGTGATTCAAGCCGCGCGGTGTGCCATTGATTGCCACCATCAAACGACACATCAACGCGTTTGATTTTGCCGCGCCCTGACCAGGCCATGCCGCTGACATTGTAAAAACCCGTCGCGTGCAATTGCTGTCCGCCAGACGGCGTAGTGATGACCGATTTGCATTCCTGTATCGAAGTGTATTGCCGATGCATGCCATCCGGCATTAAATCGATGTAATGCACCGCCTCGTCTTTCGATGCATAGGGCATATCCCCGACTTCGATCCGGCGTAGCCATTTGACCCAACTTACGCCTTGCACACCGGGCACTACCAAGCGTAATGGATAGCCATTCTCGGGCCGCAACATTTCGCCATTCATCGCCCACGCTACGAACACATCATCGAGCGCGTTGTCCAACGGAATCGTGCGCGTCATGCCTGAACCGTCACCACCTTCGGCCAACACATATTTACCGCGTTTCAAGTCTGCGCCGCACTCATCGAGCAAGGTGGATAAACGCACCCCCGTAAATTCGCAGCACGACAACATGCCATGGGTATATTGCACTGTCGGCACCGCGACGTTGCCCCATTCCAGCCCGGTATTCGCGCCGCATTCGATGAAGTGAATGCGCGACACAGAGGGCAGGCGCAGCAAATCATCCATCGTAAAAACCTTCGGCTGCTTGACCAGTCCGTTAATCATCAAGCGATGCTGCGTCGGATCAATATCAACCCAGCCTTGATGATGGCGCTCAAAATGCAAACCGTTCGGCGTAATGATGCCGAACAATCCTTGCAAGGGAGTAAAGGCTACCGAGGCCGCCGAGACCCGCGTCAGCCCCGGTGATTCGCGCCGCTGCAAATTGGCCTCGAACGCCGACGGCAGACCATAGGGTGTCGCCGCGACCGGCTTGCCCAGCGCGGTTTGCCAGGGTTGTTTTTCGAGTATGACTGATTCGCCCTCGGCGGCCCTGGCCTGGCTACTCAAACCCGCACTGCCGAGCATCGCGGCGGCAAAACTGGAACGCAAAAAATTCCGTCTGGCATCGTCAAACCCGTGAGCAGTCACTGCCGCAATCAGTTCAGGCGGAATGAATCCTTCAGGTGCTGTGATAAGCCGGCCCGGTCTCTGTTGAGTCATTGTTGCTTGAGCATCTTGGTAGGCAATTTTGCTGACATGAACCAGATCTCCTCATCGTCAAAGATTGCCAAACCAGCTTAACAGACAGTCACCGAAAATGCACACGCGAATACTTATTGCACTGTCGCCTGCAAGAACTTATGCTTGCGGCCTAACCCGGCAATGTAGGCGCTAGCAATTGAGGATACGATTATTGCAATAAGCTTTGGCTAGCCTGTCAGCCGGAGTCATTGAGCTGTTTTTTTGATCATCGATTTCATTTCGGATCTTGAACATGACGGAAACTGTCACACAGGAACGTCTGGTCGACACCAAGCTGCTTTATGCGGCCTATCGCCGCAAGCCGCTCAATATCTTTCTGACCACTACCTGCACCGTTGTCGTCGGTGTTGTGTTGTGGGAGATATTTCCGGTTACGGCGATCGGCGTATGGATGGCGGCCATGCTGCTGTGTCAAATTCTGGGTTGGATTGAATGTGTTGCATTCCAGCGTGCCAAGCCTGGCCCGGCAGAAATTGGGCGCTGGCAGTGGGCATTCCTGGCTCAATCTGCCGCGAGTGGCGCTGCTTGGTCAGTCGGTCCCACTTGGCTAATCAGCCAAAGTGCAGGCGCAGAGTCTGCTTTTTTTGTCGGCGCACTGATGAGTGTTGCTACGGTGGCAATGGTCTCGGTATCCGAACAACGAACAGCAATGACAGCAATGATCGTCACCACTTTTCTGCCGCCAATGTTGGCTTTTTGGAGCACCGGTGGGGCGGTCGAGCAGAGAATAGCTTTGGTGTTGTTTTGTGGCATGTCGGCATCCATCGCTGTCGGTTTTTTCTTTAGCGCTTCAATGCGCAAACTGGTCGAAGGACAGATTCGCACCGACAGCATTCTCAACTCAGCGCTGGGCGCGGTGATTGCAATAGACCAGCGCGGGCTGATAAATCGCTGGAGCCATCATGCCGAAGTAGTTTTCGGTTGGATGCGCGAGGAAATTGTCGGCATGTCATTCGAGGTGACCATCATTCCAGCGCAACGTATAGCGGTAGGTTTGCGAACGGTAGGCCAATCGCTAGTCGCCGGGGATATGGAAATTCTCAACCGGAAACTCGAATTGGTCGCCGTACGTAAAGATGGCACGGAATTTCCGATTGAACTCGTACTCACCACACACAAAGTGACAGGTGGATATGAGTTCACTGCATTTATCGCCGACATCAGTGAACGTAAGCAGGCGGCAGCAGCAGTAGCGGAAAGCGAAAAACGCTTCCGCAGCTTGTTTGAGTGGGTGCCCGATGCCCTGGTCGTCCATCGGGAAGGCATCGTGCTGTACGCCAATGTCGCGGCTGTCACAATGTTTGGCGCAGAAAGCCCACAAGCTGTGGTGGGTGAAAAGATCACCGATTGGGTACATCCGGATTTCCAACAAGCCGCCAGTGAGCGTGTAGGGAGCCTCAACACACCAGGAGCGACCGCGCCGCGTCAGTGGCGGAAAATTTTGCGTGCTGACGGCACGGCGTTTGATGCTGAAATTGAGGCCATCGCAATTGCTTTTGACAACTACCCGGCGATCCTTGCGTCGATTCATGACATCACCGAACGCAAACGGGTGCAAGAGGAAATCCGGAATCTGGCGTATCAGGATGCGCTGACGAAACTACCGAACCGTCGTCTCTTAGTCGATCGACTCAAGCATGCAGTGTCGTCGAGTACCCGTACTGATCGTTACACCGCCTTGATATTTATTGATTTGGATAAATTCAAGGCGATCAATGACGAACACGGTCACGATGTCGGCGACTTGCTATTACAGGAAGTTGCACAAAGATTGAATGTCTGCGTACGCGATGCAGATACGGTCGCACGTCTGGGGGGTGACGAATTTATTGTGATGCTCGAAGCGCTCAGCGAAAAAACCGGCGAGGCTGGTGCGCAAGCCAAAGTGATCGGCAAGAAAATTCTGGCTGCCCTAAACGCTCCCTATCAGTTCCACAGTGTCACGCACCGCTGCTCAGCGAGCATAGGCGTGACGCTGTTTACCAATTTTGGTGGCACTGCCGATGAGCTGCTGAAGCGCGCTGATTTGGCCATGTATCAGGCCAAGGCCGCTGGTCGCAACACGCTGAGTTTCTTCGACCCGGGTTTACAGGCTGAGCTAGCGCGTCGACTGGTGTTGGAGGCCGAACTGCGCAATGCAGTCGATGGAGAACAGTTTGTCCTCTACTATCAGGCGCAGGTCACGGAAAATTCTCGCATCACCGGTGTCGAGGCATTGGTGCGTTGGAGTCATCCGCAGCGTGGCATCGTCTTACCGGCCGAGTTTATTGCCGTCGCCGAGGAGACCGGATTGGTCGTGCCTTTAGGTCGCTGGGTTTTGCACACCGCCTGCACGCAACTCGGCGCATGGGCGAGGCGCGCTGAAATGGCACAGCTCACCATCGCGGTAAATGTCAGCGCCAGCCAACTCAGACTGCCAGGTTTTGTCGATGAAGTTTTGGCGATGCTGCGCTCCACCGGTGCCAACCCACGCCGCCTAAAGCTGGAACTCACCGAAAGCCAATTGGTCTACGACATCGACGATGTGGTGACCAAAATGACGCAACTCAAAGCCGCAGGCGTAGGCTTCTCACTCGATGATTTTGGCACCGGCTATTCGTCCCTGGCTTATCTGAAACGGCTACCATTGGATGAACTAAAAATCGACCAAGGATTCGTCAGACATATCCTCAGCGATGCGATTGACGCCGCTATCGCGACGATGGTGGTAGCGCTGGCCAAGAGCCTGGGATTGCGCGTGATTGCAGAAGGCGTAGAAACCGAGGCGCAGCACCAGCACCTCACGCAACTGAACTGCAATGCCTTTCAAGGTTTCTTGTTTAGCCATCCACTCACACTGGAAGAATTCGAGAAATTCGCCGCGCGAAAAATTCAGGAAATTTCCGCCCACACCGGCGCATGATCCGACGGCCGTTCGAGCTTGCGCGGCGCTTTGTCGACGGCACAGGTCGTACATTTCTCCGCCAACGATTTGCTCAACAAAATGTGGTCAATCCGCATGCCTTTGTTCAGCCGAAAACCCATCATCCGATAATCCCACCACGAATAAATCTTCGGCGGCTGCTCGAACAAACGGAATGCATCGCTCAAGCCCAAATCGAGCAAACCCTGAAACGCCGCGCGCTCCGCGTCACTGCATAAAATTTGATCTTTCCACACTACCGGATCATGCACATCCCTATCATCCGGCGCGATGTTGAAATCGCCCAGCAACGCAAGCTTGGCGTGCGCCGCCATCTCGCCGTGCAACCATTCAGTGAGCGCCGCAAACCAACTTAATTTATAGGCGTATTTCTCCGAGCCGACTTCCTGCCCATTGGGCATATAGCCGCAAATCAATCGCACATCGTCTATCGTCACCGCCACGATGCGTTTTTGGTGATCGGCGAAATTCGGAATATCAAAATGCACATCACGCAATTCGTGCCGCGCCAACCAGGCCACGCCGTTGTATGTCTTCTGACCGTTATGCACTGCGCGATAACCCGCCGCCTCAATTTCGACATACGGAAAAACCTTGTCCTCCATTTTGGTTTCCTGCAAGCACAAGGCATCCGGCTGCGCGCTGACCAACCAGTCCAGCACATGCGGCAAACGCACCTTAAGACTATTCACATTCCATGTGGCAATTTTCATTTTGGGTTCATCTCCTAAGCGTCTACTTTGCCACAGAGATTTTCACAAATCCCGGTGCTACACTGAAATCCGTTTCCTCGGATTGGAGTGCCAACATGTCAAATGTCACGTTCAAACCCATACCTACCAAGCGGCTTTCGTTTGGTGCCGATCTCGTTCACCCCGACGAACCGCGCCCGGTCTCGATCGATGCGCCAGCACTCGAAGTGATGACTGATTTTCACAATATCGAGGTGGTCACGATTCCTCCCGATGCGAGCCTGATTGTGGCCAACGAAACCATGAGTGCCCGCCATGTGCGCTTGCTGTTGGTGGTCAATGCCAATGAGCAATTGCTTGGGCTGATTACCGCGCGCGATACGCTGGGTGAGCGGCCTTTGCAGCTATTGGCGCAGCGTGGTGGCGCGTTTAACGATTTGATTGTGGCCGATTTGATGCGTAGCGTCGATGTGATGGATGTGATCGATTTGCGCGATGCGATGCATGCCAGTGTGGGTGATGTGGTGGCGACCTTGAAGGCGCTCGGGCGGCAACATTTGCTGGTCGGGTCGCTGGAATCCGGCAACCCCCATTACCGCGTGCGTGGGCTGTTTTCGGCGACACAAATTGGCCGTCAGTTGGGCGTTGCGGTGCAGACCTTTGAAGTCGCCAGCACCTTCGCCGAGATTGAGGCGGCGCTGGTGCGCTGATCGAATTCCGTGCTGCAATCACTGAACAGTTTTTTCTTCGATTGGGTACTCACGGCAATTTCGCTGTGGGTTGCCAGTCATGTTTTTCGTGGCATCAAATTTAGTAGTAGCGGCGCGTTGATCGTCGCCGCACTGCTGCTTGGATTTGCCAATGCCCTCGTCAGGCCGGTGCTGATTTTTCTCACCCTGCCGCTGACCATTATTACTTTGGGCTTGTTCCTGCTGGTCATCAATGGATTGATGATTTTGCTAGTCGCCAAGCTGATGAATGGCTTCAAGGTCGACGGATTCTGGACCGCCGTTTTCGCCAGCATTTTTATCTCGCTGCTGTCGATGGTGCTCGCCTCGGTACTTGGTGATGCCTTCGGCACGCCACCACCGCCGATGCTACCCAGCGGCGGCGGAACCTGGCTGTGATGAGATTGAACGGCGTGTCGCCAGCACCAACTGGCGAAATCGTTGAGACCACGCTGGTTCCAATGCAAGAATCCGCCTTTGCCGCATACCGCGAATCCGCGATTCGTGGTTATGCCGAGGAGAATATCGCTGCCGGGCGCTGGTCCGAGGAAGCCGCATTGGACCTTGCCCGTGAGGATTTTGAATCCTTGCTGCCTCAAGGACTGGCTACGCCGGATAGCTATCTTTATCAAATTCATGCGATATCGAGCGAGACAAAATCCAGCACCCACGTCGGTTATCTGTGGTTTGCCGTAGTCACCAAAACCGGCGTGCGTACCGGCTATGTTTACGATCTGGAAGTGCTAACGGAATTCCGTCTCCTAGGTCATGCCGAGCGCGCATTTTCGGCACTCGAATCTGTCGCCCGCGAACTGGGACTCACCAGCATCGGGCTGCACGTTTTTGCCCACAATCCCGGTGCGCGAGCCTTGTATGCCAAGTTAGGTTATAAAGTTACCGGTCACACCATGGTCAAGCATTTCGCATAAATCTGCCGCACCGACAAATCAATTTCAACCCTAGCCAGGAGGTTTCAGCATGCGAACATTTCCATTTTTTTTCGGCGTTCTTTCACTGATGCTGTCCACTCACGCATTTGCCATTTCGCCGCCGGACATCGAAAGCTTGAAGCAACAAGTCGCCAATACCGAGCGCGCTTTTGCCAAGACCATGGCGGATCGTGACTACGCGGCGTTCGGAACATTCATTGCCGATGACGCAATATTTTTTGCCGGCAAGCGACCGATACGCGGCGCAGAAGAAGTAAAAAAGGCCTGGAAAGGTTTTTACGTCGAGGCTGCTGCGCCCTTTTCATGGACGCCAGAAACCGTCGAGGTGTTGGCCTCCGGCAATCTGGCATTGAGCACCGGGCCGGTAAAAGATCCCGAGGGTAAAGTGACTGCAAGCTTCACCTCGATATGGCGGATGGATGCGGCGGGCAACTGGAAAATTATCTTCGACAAAGGCAACAATGCGTGCAACTGCGCGACACCTTAAGCACCTCCGACGTTGAGCATGCAAAGCCGGGTTTTTCTCCGCGCACCGAACGAGAATGACGAGGCGGAATTTATCGCGGCGGCCAATGCCAGCCGCGCCCTGCACGGCGGATGGATAGACGCGCCAGACAGCGCAGAAAAATTTCGTGCCTATCTTGAACGCATGCATAGCGGCAATAATTTTCCGCTGTTGATTTGTCTGAAAGGCAGTCAGGAAATCGTCGGCGTGGTTAACATTTCAAATACCATCATGGGTGCATTTCGCAGTGCCTATCTGGGCTACTACGCCTTCGCTGGCTTTGCCCGCCAGGGCTTGATGCGAGAGGGTTTGCGGGCAGTCGTCCAGCACGCATTTAGCACGCTCAAACTGCATCGTTTGGAAGCCAACATTCAGCCGGCGAATATCGCTTCAATTGCACTGGTTCGCTCGGTCGGCTTCAAGCTAGAAGGCTACTCACCGCGTTATCTCAAAATTTTCGGCCGCTGGCGCGACCACG
>JANYAW010000124.1 GCA_025361105.1 Rhodocyclaceae bacterium
GCCAGCTTATGCGCTTGAACCGAACGCATTGCCCACGGGTGCTCGCGTTACCCTTGGTGCAGCTACTTTCAATCAGACCAGTACACGATTGGATGTCACTCAATCGACAAGCAAGTTGGTGACCAACTGGAGCAGCTTCGATATTGGGTCGGCGGCATGGGTTAATTTCAACCAACCGACTACCGCGTCGGTCGCGCTTAATCGTGTCAGCGCTGGTTCCGGCGCATCAGAAATTCAAGGCCGACTGACCTCCAACGGACAAGTGTTTTTGCTCAATCCCGACGGCGTTGTCTTTGGCAAAACTGCGCAAGTTAACGTCGGTGGTTTGGTTGCATCCAGCCTGTCATTGTCGGACGCGAATTTTGCCAACGGCAACTACCACTTCGAGAATCAAGGCGCTGCCGCCGCAGTGACTAACCAGGGTACGCTAAACGCGCATCAAGGCGGCTACATTTCACTGCTCGCCCCCGAAGTTCGCAATGAAGGCATCATCACCGCGCAAATGGGTACCGTCGCCTTGGCCGCAGGTGAGCGCATCACGCTCGATTTCGCCGGCGATCATTTGCTTAATCTGAGCGTCGACCAAGCGGCGCTCAATGCCTCGGTTGAAAACCGCCATGCCATTGTCGCCAATGGCGGCACAGTGATTTTGGCCGCCAGAACAGCGAACAATCTGGCGGCAACCGTCGTCAATAACAGCGGAATCATTCAAGCGCAATCAGTTGGCGTACGGAACGGCGTGATTCGGCTTGAAGGTGGTGGCGCGAATTCGCCAGTTGGTGCTGGTGACACGCCGTCAAATAGCATCACACTGGTCTCGGGTAGCTTGGATGTCTCTGGAAAAAACGCTGGTGAAACCGGTGGACAAATTGCAGTACTTGGTGACCACGTTGGCCTGCTCAAAGGTGCGCTAATAAATGCGTCCGGCGACACTGGTGGCGGCCAAGTTCTCGTTGGTGGAAATTTCCAAGGCAAGGGTGTTGAGCACAATGCCACACACACATATGTGGATATTGATGCGCGCATCACTGCCGACGCAAATGGCAAAGGTGATGGTGGCAAAGTTGTAGTTTGGGCCGACGACAACACTCGGTACTTCGGCAGCATCAGTGCACGTGGCGGAGCACGCGGCGGTGACGGCGGATTCGTCGAAGTGTCAGGCAAGGGTAATCTCACCTTCGATGGACGTGTCGACACCTCGGCTTTTTCGGGTGCATTTGGCACGCTTTTACTTGACCCGACGAATATTTTCATTGCACTCAACCAGGCCAACGCCACTGGCGCTGGCATGTCTGGTGTCAACAACAGTGCCGATCTCAGTTCGCCACCAAACTTTGCCGCCAGCGGTGTGGTACAAGATTCCTTTTTGGGCACCGGGACAATTGTCACCGCGCTCGCCTCAAACAATGTCACCGTTACGACGACAAACGCCAGTGGAACCGGTCTCGGTAACATCACCGTCGTCGATCCCATCACCTACGCAATCGCGACAGATCGCACGCTTCAACTCAACGCAGCCAACAATATTGCGGTGAACGCGGCCATCAGCGGCACTGCGGCACAGCTTGGCGTTACCCTCAATGCAACCGCTGGGACAGTCAATTTCGGCGCTGCTGGCAGCATTGCCAGTAGAGGCGGCAATGTTTCCATAACGGCCGGTAGTACGGCAAGCCTGCGCTCGATTACAACGACAGGTGGTGCAGGCACGGGTAACTTCGACGTAACCTCGACCGGAACAACCCTAAATGCCGGCATCACCACAGTTGGTACACAAACCTATAACGGACCGGTGACACTCGCGGCAGCGACCACACTGGCGAGCACCGGCAATCTGGCCATTGCGCTGAACAGCACGGTAAACGGGGCGCAAACACTTGCAGTGAATACAACGGGAGCGACCACCTTTGGCGGCGTCGTCGGCGGCACCACGGCACTCACCAGTTTGACCACCAATGCCGGCGGCACGAGCTCGGCACTGAGCGTCACGACGAGCGGTGCGCAAACCTATAACGATGCCGTCACCCTCAACGGCACCTATACGACCACCAACACCGCCTTCCTTGC
>JANYAW010000127.1 GCA_025361105.1 Rhodocyclaceae bacterium
TTAATCTTGCCAATCGCCTTGGTCGGGTTCAAGTTTTTCGGACAAACATCCACACAATTCATAATCGAATGGCAGCGGAAAAGCCGGTAGGGATCTTCCAAATTGTCGAGCCGCTCGGTAGTTGCTTGGTCGCGCGTATCAGCAATAAACCGATAGGCTGCGAGCAAACCTGCCGGGCCGACAAATTTATCCGGATTCCACCAAAACGAAGGGCATGCCGTTGTACAGCAGGCGCATAAAATGCATTCGTAGAGACCGTTAAGTTCTTCGCGATCCTCAGGCGATTGCAAACGTTCACGCTCGGGCAGCGGATCGTTGTTTACGAGATAAGGTTTTATCGAGTGATATTGTTTAAAGAATTGCGTCATATCAACGACCAAATCGCGTATCACCGGCAAACCGGGCAGAGGGCGCAATACGATGGGTTTGCCGACCGGAAATGTGTTCATGTCGGTCAGGCATGCCAATCCATTCTTGCCATTGATATTCATCGCATCTGATCCGCAAACGCCTTCGCGGCATGAGCGACGAAACGAGAGCGAATCGTCCTTCACTTTCAGTCGCACCATCGCATCGAGCAACTTGCGATCAGTCACGTCGAGTTCGACCGAAATATCCTGCATATACGGTTTCGCGTCACGATCAGGATCGTAACGGTAAATCTTGAACTGAACCGTGCGGTTATCGGTCGGCATCGTCGTTCCTTTTCGGTTAGTAGGCGCGCTTTTTCAGCTCGATGGTATCAACGGTCATCGGCTTCATCTGTACCGGCTTGTAATCCAGTCGATTTCCATCGCGATACCACAATGAGTGCTTGAGCCAATTCTTGTCGTCGCGACCATTGGGTGTCTCGGGCACGTCGAGTGCGTCATCACGCACGTGCGCACCGCGCGATTCGGTGCGTGCGTTGGCCGAAACGATGGTGGCCTTGGCAACTTCAATCAAGTTGTCCAACTCTAGTGCCTCAATCCGTGCGGTATTAAAGACCATCGACTTGTCTTTGATTTGCGTACGCGCTACGTCCTGATCAATCGCCAGGATTTTCTCTACACCGTCGGCCAGCATATCTTTGAAGCGGAAAACACCGGCGTGTTTTTGCATCGTGCGTTGCATCGCCAGACGCGTTTCATGCACGTCAGCACCGTCCTTTTGGTTGTTCAATCTATCCACGCGCGCCAAGGTTTTTTCAATCGCGGCGACTGGCAATGGCTTGTGCGAACGACCACCGGTTTTGAGTTCCTTGACCGCTGTTTCACCAGCTGATTTTCCGAATACCAATAGGTCCAAAAGCGAATTGGTTCCAAGGCGATTTGCACCATGCACCGACGCACAAGCGCATTCGCCAGCGGCATAAAAACCAGGCACTGGCACGCTCTTTTCGTCGCCCTGCGGCACGACCACCTGGCCCAGATAATTGGTCGGAATTCCACCCATTTGATAGTGGCAGGTTGGCACCACCGGGATCGGTTCTTTCAAACAATCCACGCCAGCAAATTGAATCGCGATTTCATGAATTCCTGGCAGCCGTTTCATGATGGTTTCCGGCGCGAGATGCGTGATGTCGAGTAGCACAAAATCTTTGTTCGGGCCGCAGCCGCGACCTTCGTTTATCTCCGTCACCATCGCGCGCGAAACCACGTCACGCGATGCCAAATCTTTGGCGTTCGGCGCGTACCGTTCCATGAAGCGTTCGCCCTGTGCGTTGCGCAAAATGCCACCTTCACCGCGTACACCTTCGGTAATCAAAACGCCCGCACCAGCAACACCGGTCGGATGAAACTGCCAGAACTCCATGTCTTCGAGCGGTATCCCCGCGCGCGCGGCCATGCCAACACCGTCGCCAGTATTGATAAAGGCATTGGTCGATGAATAATAAATTCGCCCTGCACCACCGGTGGCGAAGATCGTCGCTTTGGCATGGAACACCACGATTTCGCCAGTCTCCATATCCATTGCGGTCACGCCGAGCACTTCGCCCGCATCATCGCGCACCAAATCCAGTGCTTGCCACTCAACAAAGAATTGCGTGTTAACTTTCACATTGCGCTGATACATCGCATGCAGCATCGCGTGTCCCGTGCGATCTGCTGCGGCGCAGGAGCGACGCACCGGTTTCTCACCGAAGTTCGACATATGCCCGCCAAACGGTCGCTGATAAATTCGCCCATTGTCGAGACGGTCAAACGGCATGCCGTAATGCTCAAGTTCAATCACACATTCGTTGGCGTTACGTACCATGAACTCAATCGCATCTTGATCGCCCAGCCAATCAGAACCTTTGACCGTATCGTACATATGCCAATGCCAATGATCTTCTTCTGAATTGCCAAGGCTGGCAGCAACACCACCTTGGGCGGCAACGGTATGAGAGCGCGTAGGAAATACCTTGGTCAGCACGGCGGTTTTCATACCGGCTTCTGACAACTGAATCGCCGCACGTAGCCCAGCGCCACCAGCGCCGACGATAACCGCATCAAATTTTCGGACGGTATAGTTCACGCTCAAAGTCTCCACAAAATTTGCAGTGTCCACCCGGCATAGCCAATCAGCGCCAACGCGGTTAACACATGCAGCGCCAAGCGCAGACCCGCCGGTTTTACATAGTCCATCCAGATATCACGGATGCCTATCCAGGCGTGATAAAACAAGCTGACGGCGAATAAAAAACTGGCGATGCGAATTGCGCCGTGAGACATGAATCCACGCCATGCTTCGGCTGACGAGGTTGCGCCACCTGCAATAGCGGCAATCATCAAAATGGTAAACACGGCCATCACCAAGGCGGTGACGCGTTGCGCGATCCAGTCCTTAAGTCCGTAGTGTGCGCCGACAACAATGCGTTTCATCTCACATCACTCCCATGAATTTGAGCGCAATCAACGCAGTGAGGCTCAGGCTAACCAGCATCACGATCATTGCCGATTTGTGCGACCCGGCTTTTTCAATGCCGACATGCACGTCGAGCAACAAGTAGCGTATGCCGGCACAAAAATGATGAAGATATGCCCAGCAAAGCCCAAACAAAAAAAGCTGAAAGAAGAAGTTGCCTTTGATCGCTTGGAATGCCGCAACACCCGCTGGTTGTGGGTCGAGCGAGGCTTGCAGCGTATAAATCAGCAAGGGCAACAGCAAGAAAAGTCCCGCGCCGCTGATGCGATGCAAAATTGAGACGAAGCCTGCTAAAGGCAATCGAATCTGATAAAGCGTCAAAAATTTCGGACGCGGTTTAGTCATTTCAGGCATGAATTTCTATCTCCCCTGACATTGCGGCGAGCGTATCAACACGCGCACCAACACTATAAGTTATCCCGCTTCGGCTGTTCGCCGTGCATGGCAAAAAAATTCGCGCTGGCCAGCGTTTCATTTTGACCTCAACCCAGATTGTTGAGATAACAATGCTCTGCCGTCGAATACAGCCCACGTCGCCATTCCACTGGCGTATCACCGTATGAGTAACTCACGCGTTCGACAGAGAGCAGAGGGCTTCCCTCAGCAACCCCCAATAGCTCTGAGCTGCTGCGCTCAGCTGGCACCGCGCGAATACGCTCTTCGGCACGAATCATGCGGACACCAAAATTGCTCTCAAACAAGCTGTACAACGAACCTTCGTAGTCGCGCAACATGTCGATAGTGAGCGCGCCAAAGATTTCACCTGATAGATAGATTTCATCGGCGACCACCGGCTTGCCGGAAAATTGCAGTAGGCGGCGCACAATGATAATCGGGTCGCTCACATTGAGGCCAAGCATCCGTGCAGCCTCAGGGCCGGCTTTGGCGCGCCAGCACTCCAGCGGCACGCTGCGACTTTTTTCGATGCCGCCACCGAGCGGA
>JANYAW010000417.1 GCA_025361105.1 Rhodocyclaceae bacterium
TCATTGACGCGGCTCATAGTAAAACGCTCAATCTGTGGTGATATCTGGTGCCTCGCGGCAAACGCCAGCATGCTGTCAATCGCGCTACGCGGACCGGTGGGAGAACCGGATACTTCGCGTTGTTTTTGAATCAAGCGAAACGGTACCAGTGGCATTGGCTCAATCGCCGAACCGACAAAATGCAGGCGGCCTTGTCGCGACTCGAGACGACCCGGTGAGCACCGAGTTGCAACGCTTCGGCGTGTTTTGATTCGCTGGAACTGAAGGCCGTTACTTCGCAACCCCAGGCGCGCAGGAACTTCAATGCAATATGGCTGAGGCCGCCGATGCCGACGACACCTACCCTCTGCGTTGGCTTGATGCCGAAATGCAGCAGCGGGTAAAAAACGGTGATGCCACCGCAGAGCAAAGAGCCGACGGCGCTGCTCTCAAGCGCATCGGGGACCGGAATCGCCCACACCCAATGCACCCGCACACGGTTGGCAAAGGCACCGTGACGTCCGATGATGGTTCGTCCGGCGTTGACGCAAAGATGCTGGTCGCCATCCAGACAGGTGTGGCAATGCATGCAGCTTGATGAATTCCAGCCGATGCCGACCCGCTGTCCGATTTTCAGTCCGGGCGCGTTTTCGCCCAGCGCAACAATGCGGCCCATGCGCTGACTGTACTCATGACTATCTCCCCGGAATGTAGTTCGCCGATACCTTGCGCTTGGTCACAAGATCCGCCGAATCAAATCGCCGAGTTTGCCTCACCCATCACTCGCCGATAAAACTCATGGAAATGCTGCATGCCGTCTTCCATCGGTGATTGATACGGGCCAACTTCGTTGCGGCCTTGAGCAAGTAGCGCACGACGACCTCGATCCATACGTTCGCCGATTTCGTCGTCTTCGCGGGCGGTTTCGCGGTAGGCGGCTTGTTGGGTTTTAATTAGTTCTGGTTCAAACAGGGCGATTTCTTCGGGGTAGTAGAACTCGACGACGTGTGTGGTTTTGTCGACTGCACGCGGAATCAGGTGCGACACAATCAGCACGTGCGGATACCACTCGATCATGATGTTTGGGTAATAGGTGAGCCAGATCGCGCCGTGTTTGGGTGGCTCGCCTTGGTTTTGATCGAGTACGCTTTGGTGCCATTTGGCGTACATCGCCGAACCTGGTTTTGCCACTGATCGCGCGCCGACACGCTGCACTGAATGCCAGTCGCCAAATTGCCAAACTAGCTCTTCACAGTTCACCAAACCGTTCAAGCCCGGATGAAACGGCTCGACGTGGTAGTCCTCCAGATAAACCTCAATGAAGGTTTTCCAGTTGTAGTTGCATTCGTGTTGCTCGACGTGATCAAGTCGGTAGCCGCTGAAATCAAGATCGTTTGCGACACTTAGTCCAGCCATGTCGGCGGCGGGTGAGCGTGGACCCTTGAATAATAAGCCTTGCCAGTTTTCGAGTTTGGTCTTGGCTAAATTGAGGCAAGGGTTAGCCGGAAAATGCGGCGCGCCGAGCAGCTCACCTGTAGCGTTGTAGGTCCAGCGATGTATCGGGCAGACGATGTTTCTTGCGTTGCCCGCACCTTCCAGCATGATGGCTTGGCGATGGCGACAAACATTCGACATCTCGTAAAAACCATCGGCTTGATGGCTAATCAAACGCCCGTGGTCGTGCCATTCTTGTGAGCGATAGTCGTTGATTTCTGGTGCCATCAACACATGACCGACGTAGCCGGGCCCAGCATCAAAGATTATTTTTTTTTCACGTTCAAAACGCTGCTGGTCAAAATACCAATCGACCGGAAATTGCGATGCAGCGGGAGCAAGTGCAGAGTGTTTACCGATATCAGACATGAGAAAGAATCCATGTGGGGCGCTTGAGATTCGACGATGGGAAAAAGTCGAGCAAGCGATCAACGGCACGGCGCCGAGATTGGCATTTTAGCGGGTTGCTGCGATGACGGTGGCGATACGGGGAATTCGTAAAGCATTGCTTTGCGCCCGTGTAGCGGCTCGGCTGTGCAAAGCCGAGACTCCGCATCAGCACCAACTGGTGAATTTTGAGTCGAAGTCGGTTTATTCGAGCTTTCACCATCCGCAGTCAGGCATACACTTTTGCGATGATTGCACTGCTTGAAGCGAAACGTGTGGGGCTGTTTGGCCGTGCACATTTCATTAACAATATCGTCGCCGGCCTTGTGGTTGGTGTGGTGGCACTGCCTTTGGCGATGGCGTTTGCGATGGCTAGCGGTGCGAAACCTGAGCAGGGAATTTATACCGCCATCGTCGCAGGATTTTTGGGTTCCGTTTGCGGCGGTAGCCGTCTGCAAATCTCCGGGCCGACCGGCGCGTTCATTGTCATCCTCGCAGCAATCACCGCCAAGCATGGTATCGGCGGTCTGCAAGTAGCGACGCTGATGGCCGGATTGATGTTACTCGCGCTGGGTGCGGCGCGGCTTGGTACGGTCATCAAGTACATTCCACACCCGGTCATTATTGGTTTTACCAGTGGCATTGCAGTGATTATTTGGGTCGGGCAATGGAAGGACTTTTTTGGTTTGCATGCCGCGCCGAATGCGGTGCAGTTTCACGACAAATTGGCGAGTTTGTTGGTCGCGCTGCCAGACTTTCACCCGGTCACATCAGCACTTGCGCTGCTGGCATTGATGCTGACGATATACAGTCCGAAGCTGTTCAAACACGTTCCCGGGCCGCTGGTGGCGATGGTGGTAATCACCATAATTCAATCCGCATTTCAGTTCCCCGGCGTGGCTACCATAGGCAGCGCTTTCGGCGGGATTCCGCAGACACTGCCCGCGTTTCAAGTGCCGCAAGTATCAGCTACCGAATTAGTGCAATTGATCGGTCCGGCGTTCACCATTGCCTTGCTCGGCGCGATTGAATCTTTGTTGTCGGCCGTGGTGGCCGATGGCATGGCGGGCGGGCGGGCCAATGGTACAGCGCTGCCGCGTCACGATCCGAATCAGGAATTGATTGGTCAAGGCATCGCCAATATCGCCGCGCCACTATTCGGTGGGTTCGCAGCGACTGGCGCGATTGCGCGCACGGCGACCAATGTCCGCAATGGCGCGACCAGCCCATTGGCTGGTATCACGCACGCGGTTTTATTGCTCCTGGTTGTATTGCTTTGCGCGCCGCTGGCCGATCACATTCCACTTTGTGCGCTGTCGGCCATTTTGTTTGTGGTGGCCTGGAATATGGCCGAGGCACATCATTTTTGGCATCTCGCGCGCACCGCTCCGCGCAGCGATGTGATTATTTTGCTCATCACCTTTGGCCTGACCGTAATCACGGATATCGTCATCGCGGTGAATGTGGGAGTCATATTGTCATCACTCATATTCATGCGGCGGATGGCACAGGCGGTGGAGATTCAGGACGAAACCAGCGAGCACGAATGGCTGATGCCACCCAGCGCGACCAATGGGCAGCGGATGATTTACAGCATCGACGGCCCATTCTTTTTCGGCGCAGCGGAAAAATTGCAATCCACGCTGGCCAGCGCACAACAACATGTCGAAGCGGTCTTACTCAGATTGGGGCGCGTGCCGTTTATCGACGCGTCTGGTCTTGAGGCATTGAGTGAATTGGTCAACAATTTTCAAGCGGCGCACACGCATGTCGCGCTGTGTGAAGTGCGCGCTAATGTGATGAGCAAAATAGTCCGCAGTGGTATTGCCGATAAGGTCGGTCGCGAGAATATTCACGACTCATTAAGCGACTGGATTGCTGCCAGTGCACCTCAGAAACCGGCGGCGACTCAGTAGTGACTTAGTGGTAACTTAGTCGCCAGCCAGCAGCCGCTTCAGATCTTGAGCGATTTGTGGTGCCGTATCTTCATGCTTGAGATACAGTCGCAACTTACCTTTGGCATCAATCACGTAACTACCCGATGAGTGATCCATCGTGTAGCTACCGGGTGTTGTGCCTGGGCTTTTCTGGAAAAAAATTTTGAAATCTTTGGCTACTGCAGCGGTGGCGTTCGCGTCGCCAAAAACGCCGAGAAATGATGGATGAAAAGCCGGAACGTATTGCGCCAGCAAGGCCTGCGTGTCACGCTCGGGGTCGATGGTCATGAATACAACTTGAACTTTTTCAGCATCACTTCCAAGCAGGGACATGACTTCGCGCATCTTGGTCAACACGGTCGGGCAAACATCTGGGCATTGGGTGTAGCCAAAGAAAATCACTACTACTTTGCCTTGGAAATCGCCGAGTTTGCGCGGCTTACCAGTGTGGTCGGTGAGCGTTTGCGCCAGACCGGCGCTGCCAATTTCGGTGCCAGTGAGGTCGGTGGAGTTGAACACTGGGGGCTTGCTGCACGCCAGCAGTAAGGCCATTGCCAGCAAGGCGCTCCAACGCAGGATACCCATATGGCTAAATAGCAATGTAGTGGTCGATTAGCAGTGCGGCGAACAACAAAGCCAGATACATAATCGACCAACGAAAGCTTTTCTTTGCTATCTCATCGGTATACCGTCGCCACACCAACCAAGCGTAGGCCAAAAACACGGCATCCAGAATCACCACGCTGACGAGGTAAAACCATCCGGCCATGCCAATGGCAAATGGCACCAGCGTCACTAAGGTTAAGCCGACCGTATAAAGGAAAACGTGGCGACGGGTGTACTCTGCGCCATGCGTAACCGGCAACATCGGAATACCCGCTGCGGCATATTCCTGGGTCCGATATAGCGCCAAGCTCCAAAAGTGCGGTGGCGTCCAGACAAAAATAATCAGAAACAGCATCCAAGCTTCGCCTGGTGTCGTGCCGGTCACGGCCGCCCAACCAAGCACTGGCGGCATCGCACCGGACGCCCCACCGATGACAATGTTCTGGGATGTGTTCGGCTTGAGAAACACTGTATAGATGATGGCGTAACCGACGAAGGTGGCCAACGTGAGCCACATGGTGTAGGGATTGATAAAGACATCCAACAGCCATAAGCCAAGGCCGCCAATGAGCGCCGATAGTACCAGCGTTTCGATGGAATTCACTTGGCCTCGTGGTAGCGGTCGCCCGCGTGTGCGCGCCATAACGGCATCGACTTTTTGTTCAATCAGGCAATTCGTTGCCGCCGCCGCACCAGCCACCAAGCCGATACCGAGCGTGGCAAGGACCAATATGCGCCATGGCACCATGCCTGGGGTGGCGAGAAACATGCCAATCACTGCGCAGAAAACGATCAGCGAATTGACACGCGGTTTGGTCAACTGAAAATACTGATGCAGTCGATTGGTAGTGCCTTGAAGGGTGAGGGCAAGAGCTTTCAAACGCTGAAGGATCCAATGAGTTGAGACTGGTTCAAATTGAGCGCCGAACAAGATTCCACGGGGCTTTGAACGGAGCGGCAAGTCTACCACGCTTATACTCCCACCCCTTCTCCAGCCTTGCTAAGCCACACGTGCCGAAGCCATGACAGACTATCGATTTGACATTCCCGAAGATCTACCAAAGCAGCTCGCCCGCTACTGGTTGAGCCTCGGCATTGCGGCATTGATTGGCGCAGGTTTGTTGGCTTTGTTGCTGGGACTTTCGCGCACGCCGGGCATACAAGACGTTTTCCCACTAAAGGACTTTTTCCGCTCGGCCTTGGTCGTTCATGTCGATTTGTCGGTGCTGGTGTGGTTCATGTCATTTGCCGGCGTCATGTGGAGTTTGGCCGGTGGACAAGGCTTCGCTGTTTTGGGACGCACTGGTTTTGGTTTAGCGGCAACCGGCACAGCCATCATGACTGTATCGCCGTTTTTCCCGGACGCGCAACCGCTGCTCAACAACTACATTCCGGTGCTGCAACAACCGGTGTTTTTTGGTGGGCTTGTGGTGGCAGGTGTGGGATTTTCGCTGACGGTGTTGCGGGCTTTAGTGACAATCAAATTCATGTCGCCAGTTGGTGCTGGCAACACGCCGTCACCTATCCGCTTTGCCATTTTTCTGTCCGCCATCGCTGGCGCCACTGCACTCGGCGGCGTATTTTTTTCGCTTTTGCACGCACCTGAAGTCGACGGCCAAGCGTTTTGGGAGGCGGTGTTTTGGGGGGGCGGTCATACGCTGCAATTTCAGCACACGCTGCTGATGATCGTAGCGTGGTTTTGGCTGGCCAGTGACTTGGGTCAAGCGCCAAAAATACAGGCGCGCACTGCCCTGTTTTTGTTTGCGCTTGCCACCATGCCAGTGCTTGCCGCGCCAATGATTTTTGCTTTCAGTGAGGTCGGTTCGGCTTGGCATGTGGTTTATTTCGCGCGACTAATGGAACTGGGTCATCCACTGATGCTGCCGTTAGTCGTCGTGGCGGCGGCGGCTTTGTGGCAGGTTCGCAAAATCAGCGCACCAGCAAAATCCGCGTTCATGGCGTCGTTTGTGTTGTTCGCTGCGGGCGGTGTTTTGGCTTATCTGATCAAAGGTGTAAATGTGGTGATTCCGGCGCATTACCACGGCTCGATTGTCGGCGTGACTTTGAGTTTTATGGGTCTGGCTTATGTGCTTTTGCCGCAACTTGGATTCGGACAAATCAACACAAAAATGGCGCGCTGGCAGCCTTATGTCTATGGCGCTGGCCAGTTGATGCATATTCTTGGCTTGGCTGTGTCGGGCGGCTATGGCGTGCAACGCAAGGTGGCTGGCGCTGAGCAAATGCTCATTACGCTGCCGCAAAAAATCGGCATGGGCGTGATGGGCATGGGGAGCTTGGTGTCGGTGATTGGCGGCGTGATGTTTGTCGTGGTTTGCCTCATCGCGATGAGTAAACACGAGCCTAAAACTTGACTAGAACTTAATTAAACGCCCAACTTCTTTGATGAATTTCATCGGCTCGGGAGTGTCGCTGTAACGCATCACAATTTGGCCGCGTCGATCGACTAAATGAATATAGCGCGGTGACCCTTTGATACCGCCCAATCCGATTACGCTTTCCAATGCAAGCGGCCGCGCGAGGATGAGATCGGGATGCGCGGCGATCAATTCGGCGGCAGGTTCGGTCGCATCGGTAATCACCCACAAGCGTTCCAGACGCATGCTACCTTTGCCTTGCGCGGTGCGTGATTGCCGCGTCAAATACAAAGCTTGCTGGCACGCCGTGTCGCATGCGCCAGGTGCTGCGTAGACCATCAGCCAGCCGTCTGTGACCGCCTCGTGAACGAGCGGCTTGCCTGTGAGGTCAAGCAATTGCTCATAAGGAAAAGCTTGCGGCGTTACCACCTCACCTAAACTCGGCACAGTTGGCAAGGTCCACACGTAGCGAAACATCAGCGCGGCTGCCAGCGGCAACAAACATACCATCGCGATTATCAGAATGACCCGTTGTCCGCGACTCGGTCTGCGGCTCGGTTTGTCTATTGGCGTTTCCATAACATCCATCCGTAGACTGCTGCCATTATCGAAAATATTAACCACATCAGCGCATAACCGATGTGGTGCAAAGCTGGATGCTCGGGGCTAGTCCATTCACGCACCAGCCCGTCATCCGCTGTACTGGTTTGCAGCAACATCAATGGCAGCACATTCAGATCCACACTCAAGCCGGAATTTTTCTTGTAGTCATCCTCACGCACATGTTGCCACACGCGTCCAGCAGGGCCTTCGGCTTTGAGCTCGAACACGCGTTGCTCGAAGTGACGTAGCGATCCGTTCAATTCCAGCGGCGCGTCATTTGTGACTATGCTCGGCATCTCACTGCGCAATCGCGGCGCAAGTACCCAGCCGCGATTGACCAAAATTACCGAGGTACTTGCCTCGAGCTGAAACGGCGTGAGCACGTGA
>JANYAW010000026.1 GCA_025361105.1 Rhodocyclaceae bacterium
GTTTCAATCCTCGCGCGGCGCTCACGCGCCGCGCGTCAGGTCACTCGCAACTAATTGATTCAAAATATGAAATTCTCGAAATTGCGCGTAACAAGGTACACAGGCAACAGAGTGTACCTGAGGAATTTTCACTGATTGCCAAGTAGAACGCAAAATCAGGCACTTATGGATGGCGCGAACCTGCCGGTGATTCGCGTTCACTGGCGATCCGCGCGTCATAAAACCAGTGGGCCGTCAAAGTCAGTAGCTTTGAATTTTCCGTGTTCGCGTACATGGACTTCGACTGGTTCGGTCACGCGGTAGAAGCGCAGGCAATCTTTTTCAAGGTCAATCTCTGCTAACAATCGCCGCTCCAATTCGTCGTACTGCATGGCGCTGACAGTACATTCAAAGACGGATTTTTGGACGCGCTGTCCAGTGCTTTCACAGATTTTTGCAACACGTCGCAGGCGTCTGCGACCGGCGCTAAGCTCGGTGGAAACATCGTAGCTAACCACAATCAACATGGCTATTTAGGGCAAAACGGCAAATAGATTTCTACGTCGCCGCGCACTGCCCGCGCGAGTAGTCTTGCTTGAACAAATGGTGCCAAGCCCAAAGCGATGTTTTCGGCCAGCATGGCGTGTGCCAATGTTTCTTGCTTCCGCTCTTGGTAAGCGGTAACAACTGTTTTTCGCGAATCATTTTTCAGCATCACTGCACCTCCCGCATGTTCGTCAAAGTCGTCAGCTTTGATTTGCCGACGATTGATCAGCGTTATTGCCAGACGATCTGCAAGCAATGGCCTGAATTCTTCCATCAGGTCTAGCGCCAATGCCGCACGCCCTGGACGTACCGCATGTAAAAAGCCAAATTGCGGGTCAAGCCCGACGCTCTCGATAGCTGATCGAACATCATTCATTAACATCGAATACAAAAATGAGAGCAGCGCATTCATACGATCAAGCGGAGGTCGACGGGTACGGCCACTCATGGTGAATGCCTCGCGTGCATCTTCGCGAACAAGACATCGGAGTACGCCGAAATAGCGTTTTGCGGCATCGCCTTCGATGCCACGGATAGCATCCAAGTCTGTCGCATGTGCTAATCGAGACAACGCTCTACCAAGTTCTTCAGCAGTGCCGAGCAGTGCAGCACCATCGTCATCGCGATTGCTTTCGCGTGCGCCACGCAATAAAACTTGGCGACTGTTGCGGATTTTGCCGGCAATCACGGCACGCGCCGTGACAACGCAAAAGCTGTTCGAGTCTGTAGCATTGACTAGGCGTCGATGCTGGTCTTGTCTGAGCAAGACGTTACCGGAAACCGGACCTTCCAGCCGCGCTTTGAAACGGCCATTGGCATCCAACAACACCAGAGATTTACCGTCGGCAGCCAAGCGATGCATCAATATCGGCGATATCATGACATGACCAAAACACACCACTGTCGAGAGATGATGCAGCGGAACTCTGAGCCGAGTTTCGCGCTCGACTTCGACGCGCAAGGTGTCATTGTCCAAATGCAGATAGGTGTCCGGCATGGTGACGTAAAGCGTATTAAGCAGCTGCATGGGGCTGCTAACGGCGTGTCACCAGCACCAACTGGCACTGAATTGATTGGTGGCGTGACTCACACATTCGGATTGAATAGCTCACTAGCTTCTTTTGAGTGAGCAATATCATGGCCAATATGCGGCTGGCACAGCTCGATTAATGAGCATTGTTTGCATCGCATGTCATTGATGGGTGGCGGAATTTCACTGTTGATGATTTGAGCGCGCACGGCCTCTGTGGCATCGTAAACACGCTGACGAAGCGCCGCATTAATGGCTACAACGCGACGACGTTTTGAAGTGGCGTAAAAAATTGCGCCTTGTGGCACGACACGCCCCGTCATTTCTTCCAAACACAGCGCCTGCGCGGCAACTTGCAAATCGTCGCATGCGGCAATCCACGGCGCTTTGGCGCGGCTGCCATGTTTGTATTCGACGGGATACGGTGTGCCGTCGAATACAAACTCAACCACATCGGCTTTGCCGATCAAGCCAAGTGCATCATTCCAAATCGGTAGCGCGCGCTCCACTCTCAAACCATCACGCGTTTCGGCACCAGGCTGATCGACCAGCTTATGCACTGCTTGTCCTCGCTGCGTATGCAAATTGTCGGCAAACACTTGCTCGACATGAATCAGCGCGCACTGGCGCGGGCAATAGCACCAGTGCTGGAGCGCGGAGATTGGGATGGGGTCAGGGGCTTCGGTCACACAAAATCATGACGCCAAAAGACGTTTCAGAAGCTCATCACGACTGATGCCGTGATGTTTGCCAACTGCCGCCAGAATTGCTGCAAATGTTCCGATGCGAAGTGGGTCGTGAAGTGGCACAGTGATATGGTGTTCGCCACCCTCCTGAGTCGTTAGCCGAATGTGGCTGCCTGCCTGACGTGTGGCAACATAACCGAACGCCGCTAATTGCCGAATTAACGCAGAGCCGGACAGATCACGCGGCAATCTCATGCGGCCAGCGCCTCTTCCCGTGTGATGTGTAGACGAATAATGTCGGGCTTTTTGTCGTCGTCGAAATGGCAGTGCACTGCTTCACGCACATTGGCATGCAAGTCGGCCAAATCGTCCGCTTCAGTGAAAATATCCTGACCAACTGCGCGCGCATTAAAGCCACCTTCTGGAGATTCTTCAACAATGAAATGAATTTCAGACATGGTTAACACCTCCGTATAAATTTAAAACCCGTCGACTTCGTCCGGCTTGACACCAATGTCGGACAGGGAATATGTACCGTCAGGATTGACAATTAAACTTTTATGAACCTTAGCAGAAGAATAGTTCCCTGACTTGCTTTTATGTTCCCACCAAATGACTTTGATAACTTCCATGCTGCCATCGGGCCTGGCAGATGAAGCATCATTTTCAAATATTTTTGGTAGTAAAGATTTTAGGATCGCCGCATCCTCGGCTGAAAATCCGGTGCGTTCGGCCAGTTGAGGGCTGATGCTGCCGTAGGTAACGTAGATGCCGAGGTCCACACGATGCTTCATGCCCATGGTGTCTGAACCACGCTTCGAACCGTCACCTTCGCCGCTCACGCTCTTGGTGATTTGTGTACTGGTGATGTCGACACGCTCGACCGAAAACGCGGATTGAATGGTAACAGGGCCACGGATGCCAATTGAAATACCGGTGTCGCCTTCTGACTCACTAGCAGCCTCACCTTTCTTGGCTTTCTTGCCGCTCGCCTTGATGGCAAACAATTGACCAAACGCCCGAACATCAAACCATTTTTCACACGCCAGCTTTACAGTTTCCGGCCCGCCTAGTTGCGCGCCTAATGCATCTTTGGCACGGTTGGCAAGGCTTTTATGTCCGTCGTCGCTGCGCTCATCTGACTGCACGAAAATCTTTTGCTTCGCCTCTTGCAAGCGATCACGCAGTTTGCGTTTAAGACACACGTCGGTAATCTCGCCCAAGCCGTCATAGCCAGTGCGCGGGCGATTGCCATTGAGTGGGTCGCCATTTGGGTTGGCGTTCTTGACGCGGAAAATAATGGCGAAATCGATTTTGTTTTGAAGTGCAGTCATAGCGTGAGTCTCCTGAAATTATTCGTCTGTGGGTTGAGTCTGATTTTCGGTTTGATTGTCGACTTGATTCGGCGCAAATAACGCCCTTCGCTGACAGTGAAATCCAAGCAAAAACTCACCAGTCAAGGCGCGATCATTGGTGAAATCATCGGCATGAAACGTGGATTGAATTTCGTCCATGAGTTTTTCGCGTTTCCATAAAAATCCGGCCTTTTTGTCCGACGTGCGCAATCTCGATTTGTAGGGAGCCAGCGAGAGTTCTATGGTGCGCCAAGTCGAATATGGTCGATCAGCAAACCGTTGCATTAATCTCGCCGCCATCGTGTCGCGATTGGTTTCAGTAGAGGTCAACGCGTAATGTTCGATGTTGTCGGCGACTGCCAGCAAGCGCCCGTAGAGATAATCTCTACTCGTTCGATTTTCTTCCAGTGCCATGTTGTAGTCCCTTCCGTTTGATTGTGAATGCCCGCAAAACAATCCGCAGGCGATGCCTAGATTTTTTTCCCACTCCCAATAATCAAGTCCGATGCGATTGCAAGCACGGCGAACCACAGCGTCGACCAGATCACGCGGAATCGTTTGGCCGTCGACGATGCACGGCAGCAGACGTTCGACCGTTGCCTTGCGTAACTTATCGTCGAGCCTTCGACCGTATGCTGCTTCCGCAATATCACGTGGCGCAGGCGCGCCGATAAATTTTGCGTCCTTGCTAAAATTTTGATGCCATGCGTAATGGGTATGCCATGCCGCAATGCATGCCAAAAATTCCGAACCATTAAGCTCACGATAGAAGGTAATCGCCATGCGTCCTGGTGTTGCGGAATCTAAACCCATGACGACGATATCGTCGGTGGTCGTGAGCGTCGCGCCATATCCCGCGATGGCGCGCTTAAGGCGCAATGCGGTGGCTTGCCCTGCATCACCCACAACGATTTCGTCCGCTTTTTCGTCAGTTGGTGCTGGTGACACGCCGTCGGTAGCTTCAAAACCAAGAATCAGTGACATGGAATCAGCCCATGGATCCGGCAACGATTTGCCGGCGACAGCCCATGCCACGATGACTTGATCGCCATTGCGATATGCCTGCCTCTTGATCAACCAGCGCAGAGCATTGTGAGCTTTTTGGGTGATGATAGTGCTGACGCCAGAAGCTTGCTGTCCGGTTCCGTCTGTAAAACGCCCACGGAAGGTAAAGCCTTGATCGTCATTCGCACTAATGAGTTTTGCGCCATCACCTGCATGGCGAATTCGTTTGGGATGGCTTTTTGCAAGCACAGTCTGCTCGCCCGTAACCATACACAAGCCTTCAGCGGCATTACTGGCCGCATCAAAATTTATCCAGGCTTCTTGAAGCGAGGCATCTTCCCAAACATTGGTTGAAATATCGTCGCGATTCCAAACTTGCCAACGAATCAAAGCACCACCCTGATCGCGCTCACCCTCTTGCGCTGTCAACACGCGAAATATTTCCGGTTGATTGTCGGTTCCGCTCCATTTCGTAAGCAACTTTCCATCATCACCTATGTGAAGCACCTTTTGGGCGACAAGATCCGCGACAACACTACCTTTGCGCACGTAGGAAAGCACAGCTTGTGCTTTTACATGAGTGAATGATGACGCACACCACGATGACAACAGTGCTTCGTATTCAGCAAAAAACGATTTCTTATTGCCACCGAAATCTGCGTAATCTTTTGCACAATATTGAACCTTGTCGCATAGTGGGTGCGGTGGAGCCTTACTGCCAGTGCGGCCTGCGGACTGTTCAGTGGCGGGAATGATCGTTTCAATTTTTTGAATCACTTGCGCTGTCTTGAAGTGGCCTTGACCGTCAATCGTGATGTCAATATGCGCTTGTTGCGGCGTATGACTAATCGGCATCAACCGCTCGACTCCAGGCGGTTCTCGTCCTTTGCAAGCATCGTAAGTTGCATGAAGTTTTTCAATCCAAGCCATTGCTCACCTCCAATTGCAAGTCAGCAAACTCGTCTTCCACGCCACGAAGTGAATCAGGCTTGATGAATATCTTGGTGCTCATTTCGCGCACGAACTTTCGCACAGTGCATTGCTCTGGGCGTGGAAAGCAAATGACACCGTTAACCATCGTTGGTCGCCACAGTCGCGCGTGCAATTTTCCATCTCCCGTTTCATCGGGATAGTCGAAGCCATGGAACATCAATCCATAAGCTAACTCGCCAGCATTGTCATAAGTGCCGGCACCGCTGCCAAATTCGCATGGCTCGACATAGCCTTGGCAATCACGTGTACCGAGAAAAATATCCTGGCGACCACCACGCTCAAGCACGCGTTGAGCGACAGCAAAATGCTTACCGGAGCTACGATCATCAGCAAGCTCCGGGCGATGTAAATTCCACTCGAAATGCGCACGCACTTGATATTCAACATCGGTAAGGAATGTATAGATGGCAAGATCATTGCCACCGCTAAACACTCGCGGTTTAGTACCTTTGGTTTGAGTGCGGATAGGCTTCATAACACGCACCTCGTCGATGATCCAAACAAAAGTTGGCTTCCAATAAATCGATTTGGCAATACCTTTCAAAGCTTCGTAGGTGGGAACGTGATAAGAACACTTCTCCCCGCCGATGCGTGTCAGCGGATCAGTGAATAGCGCGTGCCGCGCCCAAACTTTGAAGGTGATGCCTTTTGTGCGCGTGTCATTCACGATGTCAGGTTCTCCATGAGTCCGATAGGTTCGGTAACAAGACCAAATTCTGGGCTGTAATAACGCTGGTCAAGATGCAGGATTTGCGTTCCGTCTTGTACGCAATGGACAGCCCCAACCGCTTGCAGCTTGGCGAGTTGATGCGCAAACACGTTGACCGTAAAAGCTTGGGCGCGACGCAGTAATTCGTATTGCTTATCAACCTCAAATGCACTGCATAAATCATTGATAAGCTCTCGGCCAACTCTGCCGTAGGGCACGATAACCCCTTGCGTCGGTACGTCGATTGCCTTAAACGCACGCGCTGCCGCCTTAAACGACTGACGCAAATATAGTTTGGGCATGGTGCCGCTACGCCTGCCATGCTCGGCACTTGCTTGCACGTTGGATGACAGCAAATCGAGCAAATTATCAGCATGTCCAACTTGCTCGGCAGTCACTGGGTAAGCCATATCATCTTTGCGCGCAAAGAAATAATTTTCGTAGTACCAAGCCATCGCCTCAGGCCCGATCACGTTGTGGCCGAATTGCGCCGGGTCGTCCTTGTAGTCATTGAGGATACGCGCAGTTTTTTCCTTGCCGATGCGAATGTCGATGAGGCGATCCAGATTTTCGTCTTCGTCTCGCGGGTTGACGACATGCACTCTACCAATGCGATTTCTTCCGTTCCTGTTGCAGCGACCTGCCGCTTGCGCAATGGAATCAAGCCCGGCAGCGTAGCGAATGACGACACCAAAATCTACGTCGACTCCAGCTTCAATGAGTTGCGTGCTAAGGCAAATGATCCTTATGTTCCAGCGCAGACAGCGCCGAACATACCGCAGGCTGCGCTTACGATGTGCTGGACACATACTGGTGCTCAAGTGAACTAGAGCGATTCCCGATTCTGCCGCGCACAAGTGATAAAGCGCAAGTACAGATGCCTTGGTATTAGCGATAACGAGGCAACTACGCGAACTGCCAAGCTCCCTTCGTACAAGAGCGGTGATTTCGTCCAGCGTCCAACCACCGGGCTTGCATTGGTCGATCACTTCGACTCGCTTTAGCTTGTCAAACAAATCGCCAACATGCGGCATTAGTTCGCTATCTGACGAAAGCCGAATTGCGCCTTGCCTGACGTCTACCTTGTCGAGTAACGGTCGAGTGGCCGTGCACAGCACAACAGTGCTTTTGCAATGATCAGCGAGAAAACTTGCGGCGTTGTTAAACAAGTGAACACAGCGCACCGGCAATGCTTGGATTTCATCAAAAACCAATACAGCGTTGGCCAACTGGTGCATACGTCTCGCGCCTCGCGTCCCGCTACCAAATAATGCTTCGAGAAACTGCACCATGGTTGTATAGATAACTGGCGCATCCCAGTTCTCAGTGAGTATTTTGTCGCGCCAACCTTGGATTTCCGGCGTGAGGTTTGAGTGATGCTCTAGAACAACTCTGCCGCTCGGATCCGAATCAATCCCCGCATCGGTATCAGGTTCGAGAATGCACCGAACCACGTCAGCGTTTTGGTCAATGATGGAAGTAAATGGAACAACGTAAATGATTCGATCCATTTTATGATGCGCAGCGTGATGGAGCGCAAAACGCAGACTCGCCAACGTCTTGCCGCCGCCAGTCGGTACACTCAGGGTGAAGATGCCACGATCACGATGCGCTCCGTCCAAGCAATGCTGTGAAATGTCTCGCCGTAGTTGATCAATCGGCTCGCGCACCTCCAAACCCGACAAATAACGTTCGAGTCGATCAATCAAAAGTCTCCATGCAGCATAGCTCCCGTGGGGACGATGCTGATTGGCGCGAGGTTTTTCAAAAATTGCCGTATTCAGTCGATCTGCGTCTATCAGACAACTAAACAGGAAACGTACCAAGAGGCCAATCTGCTGTTGAGCGACGAAACCTTTGTCCGATTTCTCGGGAGCCGCTAAGACAATGCGCCCAAGGCAAGCTTGTAACTCCGTGATAATTTTTCGCTCGGCAAGTAGCGCCTGAGCCCGCGCCCGTATTGCATCATCAGCCTTGCTCCATGCTTCTGTCAGATGGCTACGTTCGTCGGCTTTCTGCATTCGTCGAGTAAACACGTCCTCACCCAAGCTCCTATGGTCGCAACTCAAGCAATCAATCAAACCAGAGTGATGTGAAGCAATACACAAGGCCAACATCTGCCCAACAATTTCCCCGATCGGCCCCTGCTTCTCTAACTCTCGCCAAACCAATTGGGCACCGGCGGTCGAGTGATCGATGCGACCTCGGAGCGCACCTGCATCGACATAATCTTCGTCTTCATCCTGATTCAGGATGCCGACCGCTGATTGCAAGTAGTGCTGAAATGCATCACTGTATTTGCCAAGATCGTGCAGCAGTCCAAGCAATTCACCTTGCAATTCCAGTCCGAGCTTTGCTGCATTTGCGGATGCCATCGCGCCGACACCCAAGAGATGGTCGTGAAGTAACTGCGGGTCTCCATTCTTCTTCACATGCGCAATGAAACTCACGGACGCTCCTTTTTTTCCAATCTACAACATCATCCTACGATACCGATGGCTCACCAGATGCGCCTGTTGAAAATTCCTGAGCAGCGAAAATATCAATGCAAACATGCGGATGGTACTGATGCTGGTGCCATGTGGTCGTCGAAACTCCAGTCAAACGAACTGACCGCCAACGCGAATTGCTCGCCGAATTTGAGGAAATCAGCAAGGGCAACGCCCAACTGCACAACCCCAAAGCGCAAGGCTGGATGGACAAGGTGAAAGAGTTTTTTAGCAGCTAATTGTTGGGCGATGGTCAGCGTACCGCGCCACACCGCCCAACAACACCTTGGCAAATTCCACCGCAATTCGATTCGATTTGGGTTGCCTAAAGTAGAATACGGCTCCGCCTGCCACGGTGGAGAAATCGGTAAACTCAGCAGACTTAAAATCTGCCGGCCACTAGGCCTTGCGGGTTCAAGTCCCGCCCGTGGTACCAGCGCATTTTTGTGCGCTGGTCTTGCGAGTGTTTATTCGCTGAGTCGCCAAATTATTTGACGATTTCAATCAACTCCACTTCAAATATCAAAGTCGAATTCGCTGGTATCAATCCGGGAATTTCTCTTGCGCCGTAAGCGAGTTGCGGTGGGCAGACAATTTTCACTTTGCCGCCGGGCTTCATGGTTTGCAGCGTTTCTGTCCAACAGGGAATCACGCGATTGAGCGGGAAGGTGGCAGGCTCATTGCGTTTATAAGAGCTGTCAAATTCTTGGCCGTTGGTCAGCGTGCCGCGATAGTGCGTCTTGACACTGTCGTTGGCTTTGGGGCTTTCGCCTATGCCTTCTTTTAGCGTGGTGATGGCAATACCAGAAGCCGTAATAACGACGGCGGAGGCGGCCGGGATGGCGGGAATGGTGGTTGCCGCGTGAGCAGACGCAAGCGAGAAAAGGGCAATGCCGAAGGCGAAAAATTTCATAGCTTGTTCCTGTTAAGAAATTTAAGAAAAATTATTCAGAGCACGGGCAAGATTTTCTACGGTGCGCTCAATGTGATGGAGTTTATCCAAACCAAACAGGCCAATGCGAAACGCTTTGTAGTCAGCCGGTTCGTCACATTGCAAAGGCACACCCGCAGCTGATTGCAGGCCTTGAGCGATGAATTTTTTGCCACTGGAAATATCCGCATCATCGGTATAACACACCACCACGCCCGGCGCTTGGAAGCCTTCTGCAGCAACGCTTTGATAGCCTTTGCTGGTGAGCAATTCGCGAACTCGTTTTCCCAGTGATAGCTGTTCGTCGTACACTTTGCCAAAGCCATAAGCTTCCGTTTCGAGCATCACATCGCGCACCTGCGCGAGTGCGTCGGTGGGCATGGTCGCGTGATACGCAAAGCTACCGCCTTCGTAGGCTTCCATGATTTGCAACCATTTTTTCAGATCGCAGGCAAAACTGGTGCTGTTGGTCGCATCGATACGCGAACGCGCCAGTTCGCTCAAGCAAACCATCGCGCAACAGGGTGAACCGCTCCAGCCTTTTTGTGGCGCGCTGATCAACACGTCAACGCCGCAGACTTGCATGTCCACCCAGATGGTTCCCGAAGCAATGCAATCGAGCACGAATAGCCCGCCGACGGCATGCACTGCATCCGCTACTGCGCGCAAATAGCTATTGGGCAGCATCATGCCGCTGGCCGTTTCAACATGCGGTGCAAATACGATATCTGGTTTTTGCTCGGCGATGCACGCGACAACTTCGGCTATCGGCGCCGGCGCAAATGGTGCTTGATGTTGATTCGTCGAACGCCTCGCTTTCATCACTATCGATTCAGCGGCAATCATTCCCATGTCGAGAATTTGCGTCCACCGATAGCTAAACCAGCCATTACGAATGATCAGGCATTTCTTGCCAGTGGCGAATTGGCGGGCGACCGCCTCCATCCCAAACGTGCCGCTACCCGGCACGATCACAGCCGATTTAGCGTTGTAGGTTTGCTTCAAAATCCGACTGATGTCGGTCATCACCGTTTGAAAACTTTTCGACATGTGATTGAGCGCACGATCAGTGTACACCACCGAATATTCGAGCAACCCATCAGGGTCGACGTTAGCTAAAAGTGCAGGCACATTGGCTCCGTAAAAAAATATATGAACAAACAGCAGATTAACTTACGCGCTGCCTAAGTTGCGAGAAAACACTGCACGTTGTTCGGGTGTCATGTGCAGCCCACATTTACTGCGCCGCCAAAGTATGTCGTCGGCGCTTGTCGCCCACTCTTGGGTACAGAACCAATCGACTTCGCGCGCGGTCAGACTGCCACCGAAATTTTCACCCAAATCATTGGTGCTGTGCGCCCCGTCGAGTAGTTCGTGAATGCGACTGCCGTGACGACGAAACAGCGCGTGGCAAAGCGAAGTCTCCAGCCACGGATAAGCTGCCTCCAATGCCGCGCGATATTCACTATGCGTCATCGCGCCAAGATCGCCGCCGGGTAGCACCGCCTTCCCCGTCCAGCCGCTTTGCTGCAAACAATTTTCGTCGCTCAGTTTTTCTAGAAAATAATCAGCAATTTTGTCGACCACCTGCTCAGCCAAGCGTCGATACGTGGTGAGCTTGCCACCGAAAATCGACAGCACCGGCGCGGCATCGTTGGCATGATCCAAACGCAAGGTGTAGTCACGCGTAATCGACGAGGGATCGCCGCTGCCATCGTCATACAGCGGGCGCACACCAGCGAAGCGCAGCACTGCGTCATGCGGTTTCGGCACGTGGGCCAAATAGCGTCCTATCGCGCGGCACAAATATTCGGCTTCGGCATCTGTCGCCACCGGCTGTGCGGGGTCGCCGGTTTCGGCCACATCGGTAGTGCCGACCAAAGTAAATCGACCTTCATACGGAATCATGAAAATCACGCGGCGGTCGTCGTTTTGCAAGATGAATGCATGACTGCCTTCGTACAATTTCGGCATCACCAAATGGCTACCGCGTATCAGCCGCACCGCATCGTTCGAAGGCACATTGAGGCGGTTGTTCAGCACTTCCTTGACCCACGGCCCAGCCGCATTAACGATGGCGTGCGCGGCGATTTGCTGGCCATTAGAGAGCATGACTTGCCAATGATTATGAAGCCGCTGTGCACTTACGAGTGTTGTGCGCGGCAAGATTTTGGCACCGCGAATTTCGGCATCTTTAGCGTTGGCAATGACCAGGCGCGCATCGTCGGCACGGCAATCCGAATAGATAAAACCGTGATGATATTTCGCCAGCAAACCGTCGCTATACGGCAGCGTATCTAGACGCACCGCCATTGATCCCGGCAAGCGCGTGCGACGGCCAAGATGATCGTAAAGAAAAAGCCCCGTGCGTATCATCCAACGCGGCCGCAGCTCAGGCACATGGGGCATCACAAAGCGCGCAGGCCACACCAGGTGTGGCGCAATCGTCAGCAAAGTTTCGCGCTCGGCCAAGGCTTCACTCACCAAGCGAAATTCAAATTGTTCGAGATAGCGCAAACCACCATGAATGAGCTTGGATGAATACGACGATGTCGCACCAGCCAAATCGCCCTTTTCAACCAGCGTGACCGATAGTCCGCGACCCACCGCATCACGCGCCACACCGACACCGTTGATGCCGCCACCAACCACCAGCAGATCGACTTGCGACGGCGTGTCACCAGCACCAACTGGCGAGCTCACCCTCACCCCGCCTTTTGCATCTTCGGCGCGAGCAACAAATACATTGCCGGGGTGACCAACCGCGCCAGGAATGTGGATGAGACCAGGCCGCCGATGATGACCCAGGCCAGTCCTGAATACAGCGAACTGCCTTGCAATGCCAATGGCATCAAGCCACCGATTGCGGTGAGTGAGGTGAGCAGAATCGGGAAGAAGCGTATCTCGCCGGCTTGTTGAATCGCATCCAACAGTTCGGTGCCTTGTGCGCGCAATTGATGCGTGAAATCGACTAGCAAGATGGAGTTTTTTATCTCGATGCCGATTAGTGCGATGAAGCCGATTGCGGCCATGAATGAAATTGAGTAACCGGAAAGATAGAGCGCTACCATGCCGCCGATGATGCCCAGTGGAATTACGCCAGCAACGATAATCGTGCTGCGAAAATCGCCGAATTCCAAAATCAACACAGCGAGAATGCCGAACACTGCCACCAGTGCTGCTGCGCCCAAGCCCGCAAAACTTGCCTGTCGCGCCTCACGCTCACCACCAATGAGATAGCGATAGCCTGGCGGCAGTTTTTCTTTGGCCAGTAGTGTCATCACGTCGCCAGTGAGTTTCTCGGTGTTGTAGCCACTTGCCACTTGTGCCGTAACGGTGACGGAGCGTTGGCGCTTGTAGCGCGATATGGAGTTCGGCGCTGTCTTGAGTTGGGGATTAATCAATTGCCGCAAAGGTAGCGCGTCGCCTTGCGCCGAGTTGACGTAAATTTGATCGAGTACGTCAAGATGCTGATGGCCATCGACCAGCGGCGCACGTAGGACAATTGGGTATTCGTGACCGTCGGCTTCGCGAAAATCTCCTATCGATTCGCCCGCAATCGCGAGGCGCACGGTTCGATCAATGTTAAAGGTCGGTATGCCATAGAGCGAGGCCTTGGCGATATCTATGTTCAGATCAAGATCGGTGCGGCTTAAGCGCAATGGATTGTTTACATCTCGCGTACCTTGCACTGTTTTGATAATACTTTCAGTTCGACTAGCAAGCTCAGACAATACATCGAGCTCTGGCCCGAGCAGTCGAATCGCAATCGGTGCGGCGATTGGCGGGCCGTTTTCAAATGCTTTAACGATAATATTGGCATCGGGATAGTCGGCAAACTCTTGCCGTAAGGAATCAAAAAACTGTGGGGTCGTGCGTGGATTAAATTGCTTGACTTCAGCATAAAGCTCGCCGGTGTTGGCTTTGGTTTCGCGCCCGAAAACGTTGTAATAAATCCGTGGATTGCCGCGTCCGGCATTGCTAAACACGTGTTTGACTTCCGGTCGCGCTAGCAGTTTTTGTTCAACGTAGCGCACCGCTTTGTCGGTTTGCGCCACCGTGCTGCCTTCGGCGGTTTCAATCGTGACACGGAACTGCGGCACGTCGGCAACCGGGAAAAGCGAAAAGCCTATCAGCGGCACGAGGCCAAGCACGGCCATAAAAATCACTGCAGCGATGGAAACCGTAGTGCGTGGATAGGTCAGCGCACCATGTAACAAGGGGCGATAGAAAGTGGTGATGCCGTGCATGATCGCTTGCAACAATTTATTGCCTTGAGGCTCGTGCTCCTTAAGCACGCGGCTGGCCAAAAACGGAATCATGGTTAGCGCGACGATTAAGGACGCGATAATGGTGAAGGTGATAGACGCAGCCAAAGATTTGATAAATTTTCCGGCGCCTTCCGGCAGCATAAATAGTGGTAAAAATGCGAATAGCAGAGTCGCCGTACAACCCAACACCGCGTAGTAAATTTGCTTGGTCGCGGCGACAGCGGCCTCGACCCGTGAATAACCCTGGCGTAAAAATCGTTCGATGTTTTCTGTCACTACGATAGAGTCGTCGACCAGCAACCCCAGGGCCAGCACGAAGCCCGCAATCGACAATTGATTGAGCGAAAAGCCAGTGAAGTAGAGCAAAGCGATGCCGATTGCCATCGACAAAGGAATCGACACCATCACCACGCCAGCAGCGCGGTATCCCAATGGCAGCAAGGTAATCAAGACAAGACCGATTGCGATGCTGAAATCTTGCCCGAGCCGCGTCAAGCGCGTATTCACATTGCGTGATTGGTCAAAACCGACTTCCAAATGCATATCTGGTGACAGTGTTTCGCGAAATGCGTTCACCTCTTCCATGACGGCGTCACGGGTTTTGAAAATATTCATGTCGTCTTTTTGGGTGACGCCAATGAAAATCGCGCGCTGCCCATTGAAACGCGTTATATGGCGCGTCTCCTCGTAATCCCATGCGACGTTAGCCACGTCTTGCAAACGCACGACCTTGTTGCCACCCCGCGTAGTAGCGCTGCCCGCAATGACGGTGTCGGCAATTTCTGCCAGCGATGAATAATTGCCCGAGGTTCGCACGTTAAAACGCCGCCCGCCGCTCTCAACTGCACCACCCGGTACCAGCGCATTTTCACCCTTCATGGTGTCGACGACTTGGGTCAGCGGGATCCCAAAACGCGCCAACTTGGTCAGATCAATCGCAACAGTGATTTCAGCGCGCGGCAAGCCGGTGACTTCGACGGTTCGCACACCATAAGCTTGCTCTAGGCGATCTTGCAATTTCTCTGCCGCGTCGCGCAGCGCGCGAGGGCTGGTGTTTGGACCCACCAGTGCCATCTGCATGATATTCACTAGACCGGGGCTGGCTTTGCTCACGGTGACCGAAGCCACGTTGGCAGGCAATTTGGTGCGTGCAGAATTTATTTCGCGCAGAGCTTCATCATATTTTTTCTCGGCATCTTTGCTCCAGTCGTATTCCACCGAAACTGTTGCCAGACCATCGCTTGCCGTGCTCCGTATTTCTTTGACGTCGCTGGTTTCATTGATGGCATCTTCGAGCGGAGTGATGATCAGCCGTTCCATATCTGCCGGGTCAGCGCCGGGATATACGACGACCACCGTGACCACCGGAATTGGAAAAATCGGATCTTCGGCGCGTGGAATGTTTTGCAATGAACTCCAGCCAATCGCAATCAGCAGCAAAAACATCACCAGTGTGAACTGGAAGCGCTTGACAGCGAATTCGGTAATGCCCATTTGAGGGAACCTTACTTAATTTTTAGGGCAAGACGCGAACGGCATCGCCGTCGCTGAGCCATGCGGCACCTTCGCTCACCACCATCGCACCGGTCGGAAGTCCGTCGAGAATCTCAATTCCACCATCGATCAAGCGCCCCGTTTTCACTTCAATACGCTGCACCTTTTTCTTGTCGGCCGCCAAGACAAAAACGATGGCGCGACCGGCATTGCCTTCAAGTACGGCAGCGAGTGGCAAGGACACTGGTGCAGATTTCTTGGTGGCTTTGGATAGCGATTTGGAGAATTCCAAACGCGCCACCATGCCGGACAGCAGGCGTTCTTTGGTACTAGGCAAACCGACTTCGACTTCTATCGAGCCTGTCCGTGGATCGCTGGCTGCGGCGACACGTCGAACTTTTCCTGGCAACGCCGCTGCATCGGCGGTTGCGGTATCAAGTCGGACTTGCACTGCATCCCCGACATTGATGTGCACAGCGTCGGTGGCTGGCAATCCAGCGCGCGCAACCCAGCCTTTATCCAGCCGACCAAAAATCACTACCGGTTGACCGGCGGCCACCGTCTCGCGTGCGTCCGCGCGCTTTTCGAGAATCAGGCCGTTGCTCGGCGCAGTAATCACCGCTTGCTCATGATTGAAATTGGCAGCAGTAAGTGCAGCGCGCGCCATTTCACGTTGCGCGCGTGCATCTTGCTCGACCTGTTGCGAAATCATGCCTTTGGCACGCAAGGATTCGGTTCGCGCCAAATCACGTTCCGCCTTCGCCAGTTGCTCGCGCGCTTGTGTGCGTTGCATGTCCAAATCGGTCATCACCAAGGTGGCCAGAACCTGCCCGGCCGCCACCCGCTGCCCTGCATCAACTTGCATCTGCGCGATGATGCCTGGCGTCTTGAACGACAGTGGCGCTTCAACGCCTAGTCGCACTTGTCCGGTCGCCGTCACGCTGGTCTTATCAACTATGGCATTGACGCTCACCACACGCACTGGCTGATCGAGCTGCACCATGGTTGGTGCGTCTCGATTGCAGCCGGCAAGCACCAGCGCGCACAAAATAGTTGGTAGGACGGTAGCAGGTAAGACGGCGCAATAGTGGCTTGCGATGAGTGCTTTGGGTCGCGTTTTCATTGGGTATTCTTATCTCATTTCTACGCTGACTTCGAGAATCTGCATGACTGAGTTGTTAAAAATGTCTCTAATAAATTAACTGACTAGTCAGTCAGTTAATTTATTAGCAGTCTTTGCGACTGTCAAGCGGAATAGCAACTCGTGAATGGAATTGGCTCAGTCTGATGACGTAACTGTAAGCACTCATATCAATGGCAAATTTGACACGTGCCACGCAAACATTTCGCAACGAGAGCAATCGGCGTTAGCATGGCTCCATGATAGTTTTGAATCTCTCCTGTGACCAAGGTCACCACTTCGAAGGTTGGTTCGCTTCGCGCGATGCTTTTGGCGAACAAGTCACACGTGGCATGGTCAATTGCACACATTGTCAATCAGTGGCCGTCACGGCGCTGCCCAGCGGACCTTATGTGCATGGCGTGCGTCGAGCACGCCACAGTGGTCGCCATGAGAGCGCTCATCTCAACGACGACTACGGCGACAGCAGCGGCGTGCAAATGCCCACGCCCGATGTCGCAAAGCAACTATTCGCCAGCCTTGCCATGATGGCGCGCACTGCCGAAAACGTCGGCATTAATTTCCCCGAAGAAGCCCGCCGCATTCATTACAACGAAGCTCCAGCACGAACCATACGCGGCATAGCCAGTAGCGACGAAACGCGCGAGTTGATGGAAGAAGGCATCATGGTCTTACCCGCGTTGGTGCCGCCGGAGAACGAGACACATTGAGTTTTGTCGGCACCGCCAGCACTGATTTGACGGCGTGCTACCACACGCTACGGCGCAGAGCGCGTCTTTTGCGCGACCGCCTTGTAGCTGGTTGTTTCTGGTTTTGTAATTGCTTCATCAGCACCAACTGGCAAAATCGATACCTTAGTTTTTCGCCAACTTCGCCAGTGAATAAAGTTTTTCCAGCGCCTCACGCGGACTAAGCTCATCAGGCTTTAGATCACGCAAAGCATCAAGCGCGGGGTGCGGTGGCTCCGGTGGTGGTGGTGCAGAGGCGAATAAATCGGGTTGCGTGTGGCTGCCAACATCGCGGTTTTCCAGCAGGCTTAAGCGACGACGGGCTTCGCGCACCACGGATTGCGGCATGCCAGCCAAAGCGGCGACTTGAATGCCGTAACTTTGTGAGGCGGGGCCTTCTTCGACGGCGTGCAAGAACACGACTTTGTGGCCATGCTCGACGGCATCGAGATGGACGTTGGCACAGACCGCGTAGTCTTGTGCAAGTCGAGTTAGCTCAAAATAGTGGGTCGAAAAAAGTGTGTAGGCGCGATTTTTTTCGATCAGATGTCGGGCGATAGCGAAGGCTAAGGCAACACCGTCGAAAGTCGACGTACCGCGACCGATTTCGTCCATCAAGACCAAGGATTTTTCTGTCGCGCCATTCAAAATCGCTGCGGCTTCGGTCATTTCGACCATGAAGGTGGAACGCCCCGAAGCGAGATCGTCGGAGGCACCGATGCGGGTATAGATGGCATCGAGCGGGCCGAGGCGGCAGCGTGTCGCCGGGACAAAACTGCCGCAATGGGCGAGCAAAACAATCAACGCAGCTTGGCGCATGTAGGTCGATTTTCCACCCATGTTGGGGCCAGTAATCAACAGCAAATGGCGCGTCGAATTCAGCCGCACATCGTTGGCGATAAAGTTTTCATTGGCCAAACGAACTTGCGCTTCGACTACTGGATGTCGTCCGCCTTCGATCTCGATGACGGCATCCGTGCAAAATTCTGGCGCACTGTAATTGTGCCGCACGGCGGCAGTGGCGAAGGCGCAAAGGCTGTCGATCTCGGCGATGGCGCGCGCAATGCGTTGCAAGTTCGGAATGTGAATGGCCAGCGCTTCGAGCAGTTCGTCGTACAAACGTTTTTCCAGCGCGAGTGCGCGGTCATTGGCAGAGAGCGCTTTGTCTTCAAAAATTTTTAACTCTGGCGTGATATAGCGCTCGGCATTTTTCAGCGTTTGGCGACGGCGGTAGTCGTCGGGAATTTTGTCAGTATTGGAGTGCGTGACTTCGATGTAGAAACCATGAACTTTGTTGTATTCAACTTTGAGACTACTGATGCCGGTGCGCTCGCGTTCGCGCGTTTCCAGCGCGAGCAAAAACGCGCCGCAGTTATCTTGAATTGCACGCAGTTCGTCGAGATCCGCGTGGTATCCAGTGGCAATGACACCGCCGTCACGGATTAGCGCGGCGGGGTCGGTGATGATGGCTTGCTGCAATAAATCCAGACAGGCTTGCGGGGTGCTTAAGGCTGCGGATAGTTGCAGGAGCAATGCAGACGGCGGCGGGTCGCCAGCACCAACTGACAAACGTATTTCATCAAGCCGTGCCAGACTGTCGCGCAAACTCGAAAGATCGCGTGGTCGTGCACTGGTCAAGGCAATGCGTGCGGTGATTCGTTCGATGTCGGCGAAACCGTTTAGGGCTTTCGCCATCGGCGCAGATCGCTCCAGCAATTGCCCGACCGCTTCATGGCGTGCGGTGGCGATATGCCGGTCGGTGAGTGGGTGGTGCAGGCAATGACGCAGCCAGCGCGAGCCCATGCTGGTGGCGCAGGTGTCGAGCAATGAAACCAGCGTTGGCGCTGGTTCGCCACGCAGGGTTTCCGAGATTTCTAGGTTACGCCGCGTGGCAGCATCTAGTCGCAAATAACTGCCTTCACGCTCGACCGTCAAACGCGTGATATGGCTTAGCGACTGCATTTGTGTGGCTTGAGTGTAGCGATACAAAGCGCCTGCTGCGGCGAGCGCTAAATCAATGTCGCCGTCATTTCCAGATGCGCCAAACGCCGCCAAATCGCGTGTGCCGAAATGCTCGCACAAGGCATGGCTGGCGGCTTTCGCGTCGAAATGCCAATCGGGTAATCGTTGCACTAAGGCATCGTTGCCATCAAGTTCAGAGCGCAAGCTATCAGGCAATAAAAGTTCAGCCGGTCGCAAGCGCTCGAACTCGCTGCTGAGTGCATCCAGAGTAGATTCCGCCAGCCGAAAATCGCCATTTGCAAGATTGAGCCAAGCCAAGCCGACGCGCTGCCGCTCAACGCACAAGGCCAGTAACAAGCTGTCTTGCCGGTCGTTGAGCAAACTCGCATCGGTCAGTGTTCCCGGTGTCACCACTCGCGCTACGGCACGCTCCACCGGTCCTTTGGCAGTGGCCGGGTCGCCGATTTGTTCGCAGATAGCGACCGACACACCGAGCTTCACCAGCTTGCCCAGATAGCCTTCGGCCGCGTGATACGGGATGCCCGCCATTGGAATCGGCTTACCGGCGGATTGGCCGCGCGAAGTCAGCGTGATGTCGAGCAGGCGCGCTGATTTCTCGGCGTCTTCATAAAACAGCTCGTAGAAATCGCCCATGCGAAAGAACAGCAATTTGTCCGCGTGCTCAGCTTTATGGCGCAGCCATTGCTGCATCACCGGCGTGTGTTGGGTGAGATCTAGAGATGGAGAAGAGGACATGTGGAGCGCAGGGTTGCTGCCGATGCGAGGTGCTGCATTCTAAAAGATGCCGACTAGTCGGCTTACGCGGCGCTAACCCGACCTACGAAAGCATGCTTCAGCCCGCGCCGCCCGATATGAGATCAGCATTACCACCTGCCGCCGCCGTGTTGATGGTCAGCGTGCGTTCCGAACAAAAGCGCAACAGATAATTTGGCCCGCCGGCCTTGAAGCCGGTGCCGGACAAACCACAACCGCCAAAGGGCTGTACGCCGACCACCGCGCCAATGGTGCTGCGATTGATGTAGATATTGCCGACGCGGCACCGCTGTTCCAATTCATCCGCACGACTGTCGATACGACTGTGCAGGCCAAGTGTTAATCCATAACCCAGCGCATTGATGTATTGCGGCAGATCATCCCATTGTGCAGCGTTGAAGCGGGCAAGCTGCAGTACGGGGCCAAAAATTTCTTCTTGCACATTTTGCAAGGCGGCGATGTCACCGATATCCCAAAGGCTAGGCGCGATATGGGTGTTTTCAAATTGCGGCGGGCAAGGTGCTGCAGCAAGATATTGCGCGCGTGCACCCAGTGCGTCAATTTGACGGCGCAACATGGCGTGGGCGGCGGCATCGATTACCGGCCCCACGTCGGTGGCGAAATCTTCGGCCAGCCCCAAATGCAGCTCTGCCATTGCGCCGCGCAGCAGCGCTATCAATGACTCGGCCACATCTTCTTGCACCAATACCAGTCGCGTCGCACTACAACGCTGGCCGGCCGAACGAAAAGCGCCTTCGATGAGCGTGTCGGTGGCTTGTTCGAGCAAGGCAGTGGAATCGACAATCATCACGTTGATGCCGCCAGTCTCGGCAATCAGCGGTGTGAGCGGACCAGATTTGGCAGCTAACGCCCGCGCCAAATGATGTGCTGTTCGTACTGAGCCGGTGAAGGCGACACCGGCGATTTCCGGTGCGGCGATCAAGGCTTCGCCGATCACTTCGCGTGCACCGGGCAGGCAATGCAAAATATCTTTTGACACACCGCAACGATGCAGCAGCGCGACCGCACGCGCGGCAATTTTGGGTGTTTGTTCGGCCGGTTTAGCGAACACGGGATTACCGCAAACCACCGCAGCGGCGACTTGCCCAATGAAAATAGCGAGCGGGAAATTCCATGGACTGATACAGGCGATAGGCCCGCGCGAAGTCAAGCGCAGCACGTTGGATTCGCCGGTCGGGCCGGGCAAAGAAACGGGTGCCAACACACGTTCGGCTTCATTGGCGTAGTAGCGCAAAAAGTCGACGGCTTCGCGCACTTCGCTAATCGCATCGGGCCAGGATTTATGTGCTTCGAGCACCAAATCTGCGGCCCAATCATCAAGCTGATTTTCCATTTCGTCAGCCGCCCGACGCAGCATATTCGCGCGATGTGCAACCGGCATGACTTCCCATTTTGGCCATGCCGCCATTGCGCTTGCGCGCGCGGCAATTAAAATTCCGCCGGTCGCATCCGCAGCAGGCGTTGTGCGTTTTTTTGCTGCCGCAAAGGCTTTGCTCAAGGCTTCGCGGCTTGGTTGTTCGTGCATATCGAGTCCTCGTGCAAGTGTTCGTGATTGGTCGCAATTTTCGAAGCCCAGCCAGTCAGTTGGTGCTGGTAACACGCCGCTGACTAAGGTCGAGTCGGTCGGCAGCTTGAGC
>JANYAW010000027.1 GCA_025361105.1 Rhodocyclaceae bacterium
AGACGATGACGGCAGAAAGGGATAACCAGCGGAACATCAAGCCGCACTCCGCGCCTCGCCCGCGCCAAACAAATTTGATGTGCAGCGGCCACACAACTCGGGATGCGCCGCGTCGTGCCCAACATCGCTGCGCCAATGCCAGCAGCGGGCGCATTTTGGGTGTTGGCTTGGGGTAGCCGTGACCTGCTCAGGCATATCGATGCGATTAGCAGTATGAGTCAGTGTGGTTTTCGAACAAACCAACACGAACCGAAGATCATCGCCCAGAGCCGCAAGATGCTGATAATTTTCGTCTCCGGCACGAATTTCGACTTCCGCTTGTAGTGACGAACCAATTTTTCCTGCCTCACGCAGGCTTTCAAGGATTTTCGTTGTGTCACCTTTAATCACGCGCAAAAGTTTCCATCGTGTAATCAAGGCAGTTTCATCGGCAGCGGCCGGCAGCACATGCGGTGTGGTCAACATGACGCTCTCACCATCACCCGCAATCGCCCAAATTTCCTCAGCGGTGAATGACAGCACCGGTGCCATCAAGCGCGTAAGTGTTTGTACGATATGCCACAGCGCACTCTGTGCGGCCCGACGCGGAATCGAATTTTCGGCGGTGGTGTAAAGCCTGTCTTTCAGAATGTCGAGATAGAAGGAACCCAAATCTTCGCTACAAAAATTTTGCAAAGCTTGGATGATTTTGTGAAATTCGAAGCTCGCGTAATCAGCATCACACTGCGTTTGCAATTCACGTGTGATGGCCAATGCATAGCGATCAATTTCCAACCATTGGTCGGGCGGCAGTAAATCTTTTGTCGCGTCAAAATCGGCCGTGTTGGCAAGCAAAAAACGCAATGTATTGCGCAAGCGGCGATAAACCTCGACCACCCGCGCGAGAATTTCCTTGGAGATAGAAAACTCGCTTGAATAGTCCGATGCCGCCAGCCACAAGCGCAAAATTTCTACGCCCAGCGTGTTGCCGACTTCTTGCGGCTCGATGCCATTGCCAAGCGATTTGCTCATCTTGCGGCCTTGCGCATCGACCGTGAAACCGTGCGTCAGCAGCGATTTGTAAGGCGGTACGCCGTCAATCGCGCAGCCAGTCAGCAGCGACGAATGGAACCAACCGCGATGCTGATCCGAGCCTTCGAGATACATGTCGGCATGCCGACCGGATGTCGCGTGGGTATCGGGATGCGAGCCGCGCAGTACATGCCAGTGCGTGGTGCCCGAATCGAACCAGACATCGAGCGTGTCGTTAATTTTTTCGTAGTCACCCGCTTCGTCACCAAGGAATTCGGTTGCATCGGTAGCGAACCAAGCTTCTATACCGGATTGCTCAACGCGTTGCGCGACGAGTTCCATCAATTCGACCGTGCGCGGATGCAATTCACCGGTGGCTTTGTGCAAGAAAAATGGAATTGGCACGCCCCAATTACGCTGGCGCGAAATGCACCAGTCGGGGCGATTGGCGATCATCGCGCGCAGGCGTGCTTGACCCCAGCCCGGGTAGAAGGCAGTGGTATCAATGCCTTCGAGCGCTAGTTCGCGTAATGATTTTCCTTCTGCATTGCGCCTTTCCATACCGACAAACCACTGTGGCGTGGCGCGGTAAATAATCGGCGTGCGATGTCGCCAGCAATGCATATAGCTGTGGTTGATTTTTCCGTGTGCGAACAGTGCACCGACTTCGTTTAACTTTTCGACGATATGCGGATTAGCTTTCCAAATGTGCATGCCGCCGAAGAAGGGCAGGTCGCTGGCATACACGCCGTTGGACTGCACCGGATTCAAAATATCGTCCACTGTGAAGCCGTTTTTGGTGCAGGAAATAAAGTCGTCCACACCATACGCCGGCGAGGAATGCACGATTCCGGTACCCGCGTCGAGCGCAACATATTCTGCACACAACACCGGCGAGCGCCGATCATAAAACGGATGATGGAAGGCGATACCCGCAAGCGCCGCACCTTTGCAAGTTGCAATCACTTTGCCTTCCAGCGCATAACGTGCGAGGCAAAGGCCGACCAAATCATTGGCCAAGACCAACAAACCGCGCGGTGTTTCGACCAACGCATAGTCAAATTCCGGATGCACGTTGATCGCCTGGTTGGCCGGAATCGTCCACGGGGTGGTCGTCCAGATCACCGCGTAAGCTTTGGTCGACAAGGCAGACAAACCAAACGCCGCAGCCAATTTTCTCTGTTCGTTCGGATCTGTGCACGGAAGGCCGACATCAATCGCCGAACTTTGTTTGTCGGCGTATTCGACTTCCGCTTCGGCCAGTGAAGAGCCGCAATCAAAACACCAATTGACCGGCTTCAAGCCTTTGAACACCCAGCCCTGCTTGACCATTTGTGCCAGCGCGCGAATCTCGCCCGCTTCGTTGGCAAAATCCATCGTCAGATACGGTCTATCCCAATCGCCTAAAACGCCCAAGCGAATGAAACCTTTTTTCTGAATTTCAACTTGCTCAGCGGCGAAAGCACGTGATAGCGCACGCACTTTGTCGGCGGGCAAATTTTTTCCATGCAGCACTTCAATCTTGTGTTCAATCGGCAAGCCGTGGCAATCCCAGCCGGGCACATAAGGTGCATCAAAACCTGCCAAAGTTTTCGAGCGTACGACAATATCTTTGAGGATTTTATTAACCGCATGACCCAAATGAATATCGCCATTGGCATACGGCGGGCCATCGTGCAAAACAAATCGAGGACGACCTTTGCTGGCTTCGCGAATTTTTTGATAGAGATTTTTTTGCTGCCACGCTGCCACCCAGCCCGGCTCGCGCTTGGCCAAATCGCCACGCATGGGGAAGGGTGTGTCGGGCATGTTCAGTGTTTTTCGGTAATCGGTTTTTTGTTCAGTCATGACATTTCCATTTTCACTTCCGTCATTCCAGCAATGGCGAAAATCCAGCGTTCCAAGTATTCACGTTTGCAGCAGAACCCGTTGAAAAGAACTTGCGAACATCCTCTACATCATGGGCAATTTGTTCCTTCAGCAATTCAAGCGTCGTATATTTTTCTTCATCGCGTAGTTTATGCAAGAAGCTGACCGTCACTCGCTCGCCATATACGTTCCGGTCAAAATCAAGCAGATGAATTTCTAAAACTGGTTTCAAACCTTCGCTGACACTTGGGCGCACGCCAAGACTCGCTGCACCTTGAATGTCGCTGTCCCCCAGACCTGCAACCGTGACAGCGAACACGCCGCTCAAGCTCAAGCGTGCATGCTTGATGGCAAGGTTAAGGGTGGGGAATCCCAATGTGCGGCCAAGTTTTTTGCCATGCATCACGCGCCCACTGATGCGATAAGGCTGCCCCAATAACTGGGCCGCATGCGCCATATCTCCTGCTTGTAAGGCACCGCGCACCGCGGAGCTTGAAACGCGGGTGTTGCCTTGGGCGACAGTATTCATTGCCTCGACACCAAATCGATGCTCGACACCAGCACGCTGTAGCAAAGCAAAATCGCCCGTTCGGCCCTGACCAAAACGAAAATCGTCACCGATCAGCAAATGTCGAATCGACAAACCACGCACCAAAATTTGCTCAATAAAGTCGGTAGCGCTCAGACTGGAAAACGCGCGATTGAAACGCGCCACATAGACGCAATCGACACCGCAATCGGCAAGCAGTGCAAGCTTCTCACGCAAATTGGACAGACGCGGCGGCGCGCTATGGTGAGCAAAAAACTCCCGTGGATGCGGCTCAAAAATAAGCACCGTAGCAGGCAATGCCACTTCACGCGCTTTGTCGACCAATCGACGCAACAATGCACGGTGTCCTAAATGGACACCATCGAAATTGCCAATCGTGAGCACTGATGACGTCTGGCTATGCGCCGGAACGCCGCGAAAAAACTGCATGGAATGAAGGGAAAAATTGCCGCAGGAGGGTGCACATTGTAACAGCCAAAGGTACTGCAAGCCCTGTCGTTGCTAGGGTTTGAGGTAGCGTCCGTTACGCCAAGCCGGTTACGCCACTCGAGGTTTTGCCAATGCCGGATTCTTGGAAAAATACCGCCGTATGCCTTTCATGATCGCCTCGGCAAGTTGATCCTGATACGCGTCGTCGTTCAGCCGTTTTTCTTCTTCGGGATTCGATATGAACGCCGTCTCGACAAGGATGGATGGGATGTCTGGCGCTTTCAACACAGCAAATCCGGCTTGTTCGACTTGGCCTTTGTGCAAGGTGTTGATGCGCCCGATTTCTCCAAGTACGGCGTTGCCTAGTTTGAGGCTGTCATTGATGGTGGCGGTTTGCGACAGGTCGAGCAAGGTTTTTGCGAGATAGCGATCCTTGACCGAAAGGTTTACGCCTCCTATCAAATCGGCAGCGTTTTCCTTGTTGGCCAGCCAGCGCGCGTTCGATGACGAGGCGCCGTTTTCTGACAACACAAATACCGATGAACCGCGCGCGCTGGGTTTGATGAAGGCATCGGCATGCACCGAGACGAATAAATCGGCCTGTACGCCGCGTGCTTTTCTGACCCGCTCATGCAGCGGGATAAAGAAATCGCCATCGCGCGTCAGCACCGTACGCATGTTCGGTAGTTCGTCGATTTTTGCTTTTAGGCGACGCGCCACTTCTAGCGTCACGTTTTTCTCGTAACTGCCGCCACGCCCTACTGCGCCGGGGTCTTCGCCGCCGTGGCCGGGGTCGAGTACGATGGTCAATAGGCGCGAAAATTCAGCGGCTTTTTCGATATTCTTTGGTGACGTTTCGGTGCGATGTTCGGTGTGTTGCTCACCAGATTTTTCCAGCAGAGCCATCAGCGGATCAACCGGCACTAGTGGGTATAAATCGAGCACCAAACGATGACCGTATTCGCCTACCGGTTTGAGTGCAAACACTTGCGGTTTTACTTCAGTCTTCAGCTCAATGACCAAGCGAACCACGCCGGGTTTATTGCGTCCGGCGCGTATCAATTTGATATATGGATCCGCCTCGATAATTTTTGAGGGCAGACTTTGCAGCACCGAATTGAATTCGATGCCCTCGATATCCACTACTAATCGCCATGGATCTTTCACCAACATTTGGGTGAATTGAAGCGGCAGATCGTGCTCCAGCGTGACGCGGGTGTAATCGGGTGCGGGCCAAACGCGCACGGCCAAAATACTGCCGATTGACGGCGTGTTACCAGCACCAACTGGCGAAACCAGTAAGGTCAGACTGGCGGCGGCGAGTTTGAGTGCGGTGCGGCGGTCGGGGGAAAAATCGCTTTCAAACATTGTTCGCCACGCACGGTGTTAGCGGCAAATTGCGCAATGCGTTTTGTGCCATCGCCATCATTGCCGACAGATAAAAAAATTCGCAAATCCGCTGCGGCAAGATACGGCGCAGCTTTGTCCGGCCATTCGACCAAACAGATTCCAGTGCCATCAAAATATTCATCCAATCCCGCATCGAGGTATTCTTCCGGCTCTATGAATCTATAAAAATCAAAGTGATAGAAGTTTAATCCAGAAATCAGGTGAACTTCAACCAAGGTATAAGTTGGACTCTTCACCGAGCCGGTTTCGCCCGCGCTCTTGAGCATTGCACGCACCAGCGTGGTCTTGCCGGCACCCAGATCACCTTCGAGCCAAATCACCATGCCGGTTGTGAGCTGCGCGCTTAGCGCCGCGCCGAGATGCTGCGTGGCTGCCTCACTATCAAGTGTTAGTGTTTGATGCTGTGCAAGCTCGGTAAGATGTTTGACATGCATGCAAATGAACTCACTGCGCTAAAAGAAAAAATCCGTGAATGGGGGACGGCGCTTGGCTTTGACGCGATTGGTTTTGCTGGAGTTGATTTGCCTGCTGCTGAAAATAATCTCGCTGCTTGGCTCGCAGCGGGTGCGCATGGGACGATGAATTATATGGCCGCGCATGGCAGCAAAAGAACCCGCCCGAGCGAGTTGGTCGAGGGCACGCGCAGCGTGATTACGGCGCGAATGAATTACGGCGACAGCGCCATTGTGCTGCACACGGATGCCGGCAAAGCGCAAGTCGCACGCTACGCTTTGGGACGCGATTACCACAGCTTGCTGCGCGGGCGTTTGCAAAAACTGGCGACGCGCATTGAGACTGAAGTGCCGACCATGAGCTACCGCGTCTACACCGATTCGGCACCGGTGATGGAAGTTGATTTGGCAGTGCAAAGCGGGATCGGATGGCGCGGTAAAAATACTTTGTTGTTGGATCGCGATGCCGGCTCGTGGTTTTTTATTGGCGAGATTTTTTGTTCCTTGGCGTTTGCGCCGGATGAGCCAGTGACCGATCATTGCGGCACTTGCACCGCCTGCTTGGATGCGTGCCCGACACAGGCGTTTGACGCGGCCTACAAGCTCGATGCGCGGCGCTGTATTTCGTATTTGACGATAGAAAATAAAGATGCGATTCCGCTGGAGTTTCGCCCTGCGATGGGTAACAGAATGTATGGTTGTGATGATTGCCAAACCGTGTGTCCGTGGAATCGTTTTGCACCCGATACGCGCGAAGCAGACTTTGCGGCGAGAAATGCACTGGGCGATATTTCTTTAGTTGAACTTTTTGGTTGGAGCGAAGCGGAATTTGAATCGCGCTTTGCTGGCTCGGCGATACGCCGAATTGGCTATGTGCGCTGGCTGCGAAATATCGCGGTGGCTTTGGGCAATGTGCCTGCGGGTAGCGAAGCAAGTGTCGCCGCTATCACCGCGTTGAAATCACGCGCCGACCATTCATCAGATTTAGTGCGTGAGCATGTTGCGTGGGCGCTTTCGCGTCACGGCGTAGGCAGCTTATCAATGGCGACAGGACGCGACGAATCGCTGCACCATTCACTCCACGATCCCGGGTAGAGTCGCGAACCTGCTAGCCCCGCAATTTCCATCGCCAACAAGTTGTGACAGGCTGTCACGCCGGAGCCGCATTGATGCACTACGTCGCTTGCCTTGGTATCGCCAAGGAGCACTGAAAACTCCGCACGCAAAACTTCGGCGGGTTTGAAACCGCCGCTTGTCGAGTCCAGATTATTTTGAAAGAAACGATTGCTCGCGCCAGGAATATGTCCCGCAACGGGGTCTATCGTTTCGTTGCGACCGGCAAAACGCTCGGCGTTGCGCGCGTCGATTAACTGAAATTGCGTGGTCTGAATATTGGCCAGCACAGCAGCCACATCAACAGGTGCCGGGTTGCTTGAAATCCGTACGCGCAAGTCGCCAGTAGTCGATGTCGGCAAGTCGGTATCCAGCGTGAATCCGGCTTTTTGCCAAGCACCGATGCCGCCATCAAGCACGGCGACTTTGTCGTGACCAATCCAGCGCAGCATCCACCAAAGCCGTGATGCATACACGCCGCCTTGGCCGTCATATGCCACCACTTGCGTTTGCGAACCCACACCAAGCGCCGCCATGCGCGCCGCGAAAACCTTGGCATCCGGCAATGGGTGACGGCCATTGTGTCCCGTCATTGCAGCAGACAAATCGCGATCCAAATGCAGATGAATTGCGTAGGGGATGTGGCCTAGATCGTAAGCCGTGCGGCCTGCATTCGGATTGCTCAAATCATGCCGACAATCAAAGATGAGCCAATCCGCACTTGCCGCAATCTGCGCGGCACTAACCAACAAACCAGCCATTTACGTTTCATCCACCCAAGCTTGCGCTTCGGCGATATCGCTGAACACCCGCAAATCGGCATTTACAAAAAGCTGTTGCAACCACGCGCTCCACGCGACCCATTGGCTATTGGTCACCACCGCGATGCGATCAAAATCACCGGCGTGTTGGCGCGAAAACTGGACTTCTTCCCATGCCATGTCGACGGTGAAGTCCAACATTTCACGCAAATCCATGAGCAGGCGAACCGGGCCGGCGAATTGGATTTTGTACAGCACTAATTCTTCAAATTCTTTGAAATCCGCCAAGGTGAATTCGCCCAACGCGGCAATGGTGACTAGTTGATTGCGGTGATCTATCGTGATCATGATGCCTCTTTTTTGTCAGCAAAGTCATTGAGAAATTCTTCCAGAAAAACAACGAGCCCGCTGCTTTTGCTAGGCGGGCTCGAATATGAAACTTGTGTAACTTTGCAGCAACTATTTTTTTGCCGCGGCCTTCTTCTTGCCAGAAACCGCCTGCTTGAATCCGCTACCGGCCGAAAATTTTGGCACGGTCGTCGCGGCGATTTTCAGCGCTTCGCCGGTCTTGGGGTTTTTGCCTGCACGTGCCGCGCGCTTTGCGGGCTTGAAGGTTCCGAAGCCAACCAGAGTCACTGGGTCACCCTTGGACACGGCTTTGACAATCGCGCCGGTTACACCATCAATCGCTTTGGCAGCTTGGGCTTTGGTAATGTCGGCGGCTTTGACGATGGCTTCAATCAGTTCAGCTTTGTTCATTAGTTGTTTCCTCCAATTGGGTAGCGGACGACCCGCATGAATCTGATTCTAAACCCCATTGCACAAGGGCTTGCAAGCACTTTTTGTGAAAACTGCGGTCAAGGCTATTTTGGCTAATTCGTTGACTCAATAATTCCACCACCCAAACAAACCCGTGACTCATACACAACGACCGATTGCCCCGGTGTCGCCGCCCATTGCGGTGCGGCGAAAACCACTTCGCATTGGCTCGCGTCAATCTGCTCAATTTGGCATGCGCCATCGGCTTGGCGATAGCGGCTCTTGGCCGCATAAACCCAGTGTCGACGCGGCTCGCGCAATGATACCCAGGATAGATTGGTCGCCTTGAGTGACATTGAAAACAACGCTGCGTGATTGTGTCCCTGCACCACTTCCAGGCAATTATTCAGCATGTCTTTTGCGGCTACGAACCACGGTTCTTCTGATGCACCTTTGACCCCGCCGATGCCCAAACCTTCGCGCTGACCGAGCGTGTAGTACGCGAGTCCGTCATGCTTACCGATGACTTTGTCACTACCAAGTTGGCGAATTTCACCCGGATTGCGCGGCAAATATTGCGCGAGAAATTCACGGAACGGTCGCTCGCCAATGAAGCAAATCCCCGTCGAATCCTTGCGTGCATGATTCGGCAAACCTGCATCCAGCGCGATCTGCCGCACTTCGCGTTTGTACAAATGCCCAATCGGAAACAGCGTCTTTGAGAGTTGCGTTTGATTCAGTCGATGCAGAAAATAACTTTGATCCTTGTTGCCATCTTCACTGCGCAGCAATTGCCATTCGCTGCCTAGCGCGCCGGTGAATTCGCGCACCTGCGCGTAATGTCCGGTGGCTATTTTGTCTGCACCCATGCGCAACGCGTGATCCAAAAACGCTTTGAATTTAATCTCGGAATTGCACAGAACGTCAGGATTCGGTGTGCGCCCGGCTTGGTATTCGTGCAAAAAATCGGCAAACACGCGCTGGCGATATTCCTCAGCAAAATTCACCGCCTCGAAATCAATCCCGATGACATCCGCGACTGCCGCCGCATCAACCAAATCCTGGCGCGATGCGCAATACTCGTCATCGTCATCGCCTTCCCAATTTTTCATGAAAATGCCGATAACTTCATAGCCTTGCTGTTTAAGTAACAGGGCAGCAACGGCCGAATCGACACCACCAGATAGTCCAACGATTACGCGAGATTTTGACATTTACATCCTTACGACGGGTAATGTCGAATTACGTCAAGTGGAAATCGCCGTTTAGCTAAATAATCATTGACGCATTGCATGACCAAAGGGCTGCGATGTATCGCTTGCGAAGCAATAATTTCATCGATGCTGAGCCATAGCGCGCGACGAATGCCATGGTCGAGTTTTCGATCCGCTTCATGCGTGCCCAATACACCAGAGAACGCAAAGCGCAAATAAGTCACATCGCCCTGCGGTCGTCGCCATTGGTAAATTCCCAGCAAATTCTCCGGTACAAAATGCCATGCAGTTTCCTCCAGCGTTTCGCGCGCACAAGCCGCAACCAATGATTCACTTTCATCGAGGTGACCCGCCGGTTGGTTGAGGCGCACGCCATCGTCGGTATCTTCTTCCACCAGCAAGAATTTCCCATCACGTTCAATGACCGCAGCGACGGTGGCATTGGGTTTCCAGATCGTATTCATGTACGAATTTTAACCGCTGAAAATTGGCTGGTTGGTGCTGGTGGTACGCAGTTAAAACATGCCGAAGATATCGTCAGAATCAAATTTATCATGCATAGAATATTGTTGACAGCCCCCCCCCCCCGTTCGAGTAGAAAGAGACCTGTACGGTCATTCGTGTCGTTTTGTAAGGTGCATTTTTGGCGCACGAAGTGATTGCTTGCGTTCTACGTTCAAAATCTTTGCTTGGCTAAATGAACAGCAGAAAATTTTATGAGTCTCTTCCGCCCCGAAGCCCTTGCAGCCCAAACCCACGGCGGGTTTGGAAAGCTGCGCGCAGGGCGCTCTGCTGGTGCATGGACGATCACCGCAATTGCTCTTGCGCTGGCTGCGTCGCTTATTACTTACGGCATCATCGGCGAAGCCAGTCGCAAAGCGCGGGTGATTGGCATTTTGGTGGCGAGTGGTGGTGACATCAATTTGATCGCACCGGTTGCCGCCAAGTTGCAAAAAATTAACGTCGCCGAAGGCCAAGTTGTGCGTGCGGGCGAGGTGATGTTTGTGCTCGACTTAGACCACCAAACTACGACCGGCACTACCACCGTGCAAATCGCCAGTCAATTGGATGCGCGGCGCGCATCGCTTGACGACGAACGCCGCCAACGCCAAATGAATACTGACTTGCGCCGGCAGGCGTTGAACGAGCGTGCAACAAATCTCAGCGCCGAACTTGCAAAACTAGGTGATGAAATCGCGCTGCAAGCTCGCCGCAAACAACTTGCCCAATCCGCATTGACGCGGCAAGAAGGGCTCGCCGCCGCGCGATTTATTTCCAATGCCAATGTCGAGCAAGCACAAGAACAAGTCATCGACCAAGACGCGCGCCTCGCTGCGTTCGAGCGCCAACGCATTGCATTGCGGCGCGATCAAAACGCTATACACGCCGAGCTTGCGCAAATCGACAGCGCGGCAGCCACCGACATTGCCACGCTAGATCGCGCACTTGTCACGCTAGAAATTGACCGAGTCGAAAACACCGCGCGCACGAGCATTGTGGTTACTGCGCCAAGCGATGGACGCATCAACGCCAGCCTCTTAAGCGTCGGCCAATCCGTCGCGGCAGGTCAAACATTAGCCACCATGCAAGCCGCAGACACAGAACTCGAAGCCCAACTCTACGCCCCCAGCCGTGCCATCGGTTTTGTCCAAGCCGGTCAAACGGCGCAAATGCGTTTGGAAGCCTATCCCTACCAAAAATTCGGTCTGCAATTTGGCACCGTTCAGTCAGTGAGCATGAGCGCGCTCGCCCCCAACGAACTACCACCGGCCATCCAAGCCCGCTTCGGCCAGCGCTTGAGCGGCGAAGCGCTGTATCGCATTACCTTGAAAATCGCCAAGCAAACGATAGCTGTCTATGGCCGCGACGAGCCACTGAAATCAGGCCTCGCGTTGGAGGCAGACATCGTTCAGGAAAAACGCAGGATTGTTGAATGGTTGTTTGAGCCGCTGTTCGCGTTTGTGAGGCGAGCGGAGTCGTGAATGCCCACAGGACATTTGAGTTGTGTGATGAAAAATAAATTGCGCAACGGCAGCAGAATTCCCGCTAGGACGCTGGCGGGTTTGAAGTAACGCTACCAAATCGACTTGGTCAATCGAGTTGGGGCGTCTTTTTTGTTTTTATACTTTTCAAAGGAAATGACATGAGAGAGCTGGCGATGAATGAAGTTGATATGGTTTCAGGTGGTGGGCTCTGGGGCACCATAAGAGACGCTCTTGTCGGTATTGGTGTCGGAGCCGCGGTTGACGCGGCTGTGAGTGCTGGTAAGGCGATGGCAGGTAATACGGCAGTTGGTGAAACGGGAAATCCGATGGGCGATATGTCTTAGTTCGCCTAGATCAGCGAGGTGAATTCCGAGAGTTTTCATCGGAGCATGTGAAAGCTCTCGGTCAAATTACTAGGATTAACTTCTCATTTTCAATGTACACCACATGAATTTACGAAATGCCCGTTTTCTCAGTTTGTACATGCGGACATCGGAGAATATATCTAAGTATTTCTTTAGGTGCTTCTTAATCGGAGCTATTCCAACATTCGCGTTGGCCTTGATTTCCGTATATGTGCTGGAACTTCGCACACCAACTGTAATTGTTAGCGGTGACGAATTTGTCAACTTGATTCTGGAGTTCGTGCTTGCCGTTGGTATCTATCCTTTCATTGAGTCGTTTGTCCTAACGATTCCTACATCAGCAGTCCACAGAATGACTCGCTCCCACTATTTGGCAGCGATTGTCGGCGCTGGTGTGATTGTGAGCTTGCACGGACTGACATCTTGGCAAAAACCGATCATCGTCCTGCCAATTTTCTTTACCCAAGCATTTTGCTTTATTCAACTTCGCGAGAATGGCAGATCGCACTGGTCTGCGTTCCTTTTTGTGTTTGGACTTCATGCCCTGTTCAATGCTGTCGCAATGCTAGTCGGCTACTTTGACTAAAACTCGGAAGGCGGCAGGACTGCAGAAGGTCGGGTTCCTAGCGCTCCCGTACTCGCATGATTCTTCAGTTAGTTGGTGCTGGTAACACGCCGTCCCAACCGCCTTGACTACGATGATTGCCCACATCCGCCTCATTCTTCAATCTGAAGCCACCGAATGTGGCCTAGCATGCCTTGCGATGGTTGCGCAAGCGCATGGTTCATATCATGATCTTTCAGATTTGCGTCGCCGTTTTTCTGTCTCGCTAAAAGGCGCAACGCTCGCCGCCTTGATGCGTCATGCGCAGAGTTTGGGATATTCCACGCGACCGCTGCGGCTTGATTTGGAGCATTTGCCGCAACTCAAACTTCCTGCAATATTGCATTGGGATTTGAATCATTTTGTGCTGCTGAGTGAGGTTCGCAAAGACCGTGTCGTAATTTTGGATCCGGCAGTCGGTGAGCGACGTTTGGATTTAGCAGAGTTCTCCGCCCACTTCACTGGCGTGGCGCTAGAGCTTGCGCCGACGGGGCAATTTCGTGCGGTGGACGAGCGAGCGAAAGTGCGATTCTCGGATTTGACAGGGCAGTTATCCGGCCTGCGTCGCGCGTTGTTTCAGGCGTTTTTGTTGGCGATGGCCTTGGAGGTTTTTGCGCTGGTTGCGCCGCTGTTCAATCAATATGTGATTGATGAAGTGGTACTCAGTGCCGACCGTGAATTGCTTTCTGTGTTAGCCGTCGGCTTTGCCTTGCTGTTGCTCACGCAAACAGCGATTGGTGCTTTGCGTTCTGTGCTGTTGATGCACTTGTCGATTGAAGTGGGATTGCATTGGAACGACAGTTTGTTTGCGCGGCTGATGCGTTTATCGCCCGCATGGTTTGAGAAGCGTCACTTGGGCGACATCGTGAGCCGTTTTGGCTCGCTGCGTGCGATGCAAGCCACGCTGACGACAGCGGCGGTGAGTGCGATGCTGGATGGATTGATGGCGGTGCTGGTGCTTGCAGTGATGCTGGCGTACAGCGTTACGCTCACAGCGATTGCGGCGGGTGCAGTGGTGCTGTATGGCTTGTTGCGTTGGGCGTTCTATCGACCATTTCGTGAGGCTAGTCACGAGCGCCTAATACTCTCGGCGCGAGAGAATTCACACTTCCTTGAATCGCTCCGCGCGATCGTGCCGGTAAAGCTGGCAGGCTTTGAAGCGGTGCGCCGTGCGCGTTGGCAAAACTTGTTGGTCGACGTTGCCAACCGCGACACACGTACGCAAAGTTTGGGTATTTTGTTTTCCACTTTGGCCGGTTTCACCAGCGCGGCAGCGGCCTTGTTGTTTTTCACTTTGGGTGCGCGGCAGGTGATGGACAGCACTTTAACGCTTGGAATGTTGATGGCATTCACCAGCTACGCGGCCACGTTTTCAAGCCGCATGACGGCGCTGATTGGCTTTGGCATCGACGTGAAAATGCTGGGTCTGCATGCCGAACGCGTTGCCGATATTGCACTTGAGCCAGAGGAAGAAACGCCAACAGTTGAAACCGATTTGACGCGCATTTCGCCGCGCATTGAATTGCGCGAGGTGAGTTTTCGTTATGCCGAAGGTGAGCCATGGGTGCTCAAGAACATCAGTCTGTGCGTCGAAGCGCAAGAGTCTGTTGCCATCATTGGGCCGTCAGGTTGCGGAAAAACCACTTTGTTAAAAATTATTTTGGGCTTGGTAATGCCGACCACAGGCGAGGTGCTGATCGACGGCGTGCCCATAAGGCGAATTGGTCTGGCCGCCTACCGTTCGCTCATCGGCGCAGTGTTGCAAGAAGATACTTTATTGGCTGGTTCGATTGCCGAGAACGTTTCGTTTTTTGATTTGCACTTGCAGCAAGAGAAAGTTGAAACATGTACCAAGCTCGCGGCGCTACACGATGAAATCTGCGCGATGCCGATGGGTTATCAAACGCTGGTGGGTGATATGGGCAGCAGTTTGTCGGGTGGTCAAAAGCAACGTTTGCTTTTGGCGCGAGCTTTGTATCGACAACCAAAGATTTTGGTGTTGGATGAGGCGACGAGCCACCTGGATATTTTCAATGAGCAACGCATAGTGAAAGCCTTAGGTGAATTGTCATTGACCCGTATCATCGTCGCGCATCGACCGGAAACGATTGCGGGGGCAGGGCGGGTGATTGCCCTTAACGGCGTGTCGCCAGCACCAACTGGTGGGGTTCGCGCGAGCGTCAGCTGAGCGGATGTTCACGCGAAACGTTGTGACCGTCGGTTCAGTCGCAAATATCGCATTCCCCCTCTCCCCAACCCTTTCCCGTAAGGGAAGGTCGCATGCGACGTTTGCGATTGCGTAGGGAGTCTTGTCCATGCCTTGATTCACCAGTTGGTGCTGGCAACACGCCGTCGAATGTAAGCACATTCACAATTTCTATTGCAATGCCTTCCGCTAGAATCCAAACCTTCAATGTTTCGCTGGAGAATCTCATGTCGATGTCCGACCGCGACGGTTTTATTTGGTACGACGGCAAGCTAGTGCCTTGGCGCGATGCGACGACACATGTGTTGACGCATTCGCTGCATTACGGCTTGTCGGTATTCGAAGGCGTGCGCGCTTATGACACGGTCAATGGCACGTCGATTTTTCGCTTGAAGGAACACACGGATCGGCTGTTCAATTCGGCGCACATCTACATGATGAAAATGCCGTACGACAAAGCGACGGTGATGGACGCGCAACGTGAAGTGGTGCGGGCGAATAATTTGAAATCGGCCTACCTGCGCCCGATAGCGTTTTATGGTTCCGAGAAAATGGGCGTGTCGCCCAAGGGCGCGCAAGTGCATGTGGCAATTGCGGCGTGGGAGTGGGGCGCATATCTCGGCGAAGACGGCCTGGAGAAAGGCATCCGCGTCAAGACTGCGAGCTTTGCACGGCATCATGTCAATGTAACCATGCCACGTGCCAAAGTTGCCAGCACCTATGCCAATTCGATTTTGGCCAATTTGGAAGCGACCACCGATGGTTACGACGAAGCGCTGCTGCTCGATACCGATGGCTTTGTCGCCGAAGGCGCGGGCGAGAATCTTTTCATCGTCCGCGATGGCGTGATTTTTGAGCCGGAAATTGCCTCGGCTTTGGCAGGCATTACCCGTGCCACGGTGCATACCTTGGCCAAAGATTTGGGCCTGGAAGTGCGCACGCGGCGGATGACGCGTGATGATATTTATATCGCCGATGAAGCATTCTTCACCGGCACGGCGGCCGAAGTGACACCAATACGTGAGCTGGACAATCGAGTGATCGGTGCGGGTAAACGCGGCCCGATTACGCAAAAAATCCAAAGTCTGTTTTTTGATGTGGTTGGCGGCAAAGTGCCATCGCATGCCGATTGGCTAACTGCGGTTTGAGGTGAACGATGAGTGCAACAAAGAACGTAGTAGATAACGCAACAGCGACACCGAATGAAACTGCCACCGAGGTCGCGGTGACGGCACACGATTTGCCGCTGGCTTGTCCACGCCCCGGCGCACCGCTGTGGGCACGGCATCCGCGCGTGTTCATTGATGTACTCAGAAGCGAAACCGGCGAGGCCGCTTGCCCGTATTGCGGCACGCGTTATCGCTTTACCGGCGAGCGGCCTAGCGGCCATCACTAATGCCGGTGGCAGCATCACGAATGCCGTTAGCATTGCTATGAAAGTGCTGGTCGTCGCGCCATCGTGGATCGGCGACAGCATCATGATGCAGCCCTTACTCACGCTGCTCAAACGGCATGAAACAAATATTAATATCACCGTGTTAGCGCCAGATTGGTCGGCACCCTTGCTGGCAAGAATGCCGGAAGTCGATGCGGTGATTGGCAATCCCTTCGCCCACGGTGAATTGAATTTGTCCGCACGACGCGCATTGGGACGGCGTATCTCCAGCACCAACTGGCAAAAAGTTTACGTCTTGCCTAATTCTTGGAAGTCGGCGCTGGTGCCTTATTTCGCGGGAATTCCTGAGCGGATTGGCTATCACGGCGAAGCGCGTTTTTTCTTGCTCAACCAACGTCATCGCTATGACGAAAAAGCTTTGCCGCGTTTGGTTGATCGCTACGCCGCATTGGCCGGATATGGTGCTACCGAACCTACACCGCATCCTCGTTTGCGGTCTTCGACCGAGCAACAAACGGCGACGCGGGTGGCTTTGGGTTTGCCATCCAGCATGCAGTCGATAGTGTTTTGCCCGGGTGCTGAATTCGGCCCGGCCAAGCGTTGGCCAGCGCGTCATTTCGCCGAATTGGCGAAGCGATTTTGCGCACAGGAAGCCGCATCAGAAATTACTGGTAATCGCGAAATTTTGTTGTTGGGTTCAAGTAAAGATATTCCCGTTGCCGACGAAATCGTGCAACTTTCCGGTGGCCTCTGCACCAATTTATGTGGCCGCACCACACTGGAGCAAGCAATCGATTTAATCGCCGCCAGCAGCTTGGTAGTGAGCAATGATTCGGGCTTGATGCACGTCGCCGCCGCGTTGGATAAGCCGCTGTTGGCACTCTATGGTTCGTCTAGCCCGGACTACACGCCACCGCTGTCGCCGACTGCGAAAATTCTTAGCCGTCAGTTGGCTTGCAGTCCGTGTTTCAAACGCGAATGTCCGCTCGGGCATTTTGATTGTTTGAATGGATTGTTGCCCGCCGAAGTTGAAACTGCGGCGCATGCTATCGTTACTTTTTCGGTAACTTCGCACTAAATTCGTGATGTCAAAAACCAAAATACTTGCCAGCGCACAGGATGTCGAAAACGCTTTTTACGACGCATTGGAGCGCGCCGATCTTGAGCTAATGATGTCGATTTGGGCCGACGACGAAGAGATTGTTTGCGTGCATCCCGGTGGCCCGCGACTTATTGGCTACGTGGCGATTCGTGATGCTTGGCGGAAAATTTTTGAACATGGCAATCGATTGGAAATACGAATTTTGCATTTAAGCAAAGTCACTACGCCGTTTGCCGTTATGCACAGCGTGCTGGAAGAAATTCGCGTGCGCCTCAAATCCGATTTGATGGCTCCGGTAGCTGCAACGAACCTCTATGTGCGTGGTGCGATGGGCTGGCGCATGGTGAGTCATCACGCCTCGCCAGTGCCACCCTTGCCAGCCGAGCCAGCGAACGAGCCACCTAAAGTTTTGCATTGACACGGTGTCGAAACGCCCTATGCGTGTTGAGTTTTCCGCTGACGCATACGGCCCCTATCGTGCGCCATTTTGGCTAGCCGGCGGCAACATCCAAACGCTGTGGCCTTTGGTAATCAAGGGAGAGGCGCCCGCCTATCGACGCGAGCGCTGGCAAACGCCCGACGATGATTTCATCGATCTCGATTGGGTCGATGCAACACCAACCGATGCAGCGGTGCCGACAGTGGTTCTGTTCCATGGGCTGGAAGGCAGCTCGGCTAGTCACTACGCGCGTGCGCTGATGCGGGCAGTCGCTGCGCGGCGCTGGCGTGGTGTGGTGGTGCATTTTCGTGGTTGCTCGGGCGAGCCAAATCAACTGGTGCGCAGCTACCATTCCGGTGATTCGGCAGAGATCAATTGGATATTACGGCGTTTTAAATTCATGCTCGGCGCACCGATTTTTGCCGCTGGCGTTTCTCTCGGCGGCAATGCTTTGCTCAAATGGCTAGGCGAGCAAACGCACGCCGCGATTGAAATCATTGATGCGGCGGCGGCGATTTCAGCACCGCTGGATTTAGCCGCTGCAAGCCGCACCTTGGCGAAAGGATTCAATCAGATTTACACCAGGAATTTTCTGAACACGCTGATTCCGCGTGCGCTGGCAAAGGATCAACGCTTTCCTGGAATCATTGATGCGCCGCGTCTTAAAGCGGCACGCACGCTGGCTGATTTTGACGAGGCAGTGATCGCACCAGTGCATGGCTTTGCAGATGCCAATGACTACTACGCTAAATGCAGTTCGAAGTCGTTACTGCGTTTCGTGTGCGTGCCAACGCTCGTTTTGAATGCAGCCAATGACCCCTTCCTGCCTGTCTCGGCGTTACCTGGTGCGGGGGATGTTTCCAGCGCTGTGCAATTAGAAATCCCGCCACACGGAGGGCACGTCGGATTTGTCAGCGCTAGGCCGCCGGGCAATATTGCATGGTTGCCGCAGCGTTTGCTGGCGCATTTTGACGCGCATTTGTGACCGCTCGCGGCTGATTTTGGCGTGCCATAATTCATCACGGACTTTGCCGCATCATCAATCTTTCGTATGACCAATTCCACTTCTGAACGCCGTCGTATTACGCGACAAGCCGGTTCCGCCTCTGAGCGACGACGGCTCGCGCGCATGAATATTCCTGCTGCGCAAATTTTTAAAGCCTATGACATTCGCGGGATCGTTGGAGACACTTTGACTGCAGATGCGGTTCGCATGATCGGCCAAGCGATAGGCAGTGAGGCCCTGGCGCGCGGCATCAGCACGATAGCCGTCGGGCGCGATGGGCGACTCTCCGGCCCCGAGCTAACCAGTGCGCTGACCTTGGGCATTACTGGTGCTGGCGTGGATGTGATTGACATTGGTCGCGTACCCACGCCCATGTCTTATTTCGCCGCGCATCAGCTCGGTACCGAGAGCTGTGTCTCGGTGACCGGTAGCCACAATCCGTCGAATTACAACGGACTAAAAATCGTGCTGGCCGGACAGACGCTCTACGGCGACATGATTCAAGACCTGCGACGGCGTATCGTCAGCAACAACTTGTGCGAAGGCAATGGCGGCGTGCGCCATGCCAATGTTACCGAGGCGTATTTGCAACGCATTTGCTCGGATGTCAAAGTCGCTCGACCGATGAAGCTGGTGGTCGATTGTGGCA
>JANYAW010000049.1 GCA_025361105.1 Rhodocyclaceae bacterium
GCGCGTTTTTTGCGCGACCGCCTTGTCGCTGGTTGTTTTTGTTTGCATTTGTTTTACCAGCACCAACTGGTGAGCTTGCACTAAAAACTATCGGCTACCACGCCGACCAACAAGCCACGCATGATCGAGCTTGGTGCAACGGTCAACCACCACGCGCAATCCTGCATCACTGGCGTGTTGCACGGCCTCATCGTTGATTACGCCAAGCTGCAGCCAAAGACACTTCGCGCCGATGCGCGTGGCGGCTTGCGCAATCGGCAGCACATCAGCGGAGTTGCGAAACACATCCACGATATCAATTGCCTGTGGAATCGCGTCCAGCGTTGGATAGCAAATCTGCCCGAGAATTTCACGCTGGCCGGGATTGACCGGAATTACCGTATATCCATTGGCCATGAGATAGCGCGCGACTTCGTTGCTCGGTCTTGCCGGATTGGGCGACATGCCGACCACAGCAATCGTTTTGCTCGACGACAAAACGTCGCGCAGATTTTCGGCATCATTGATGATCATGTTCGCTCACTTGTTCGGTCTATCTAGGGCATTGCAGGTTTGCGTCATGACGCGCGGCACGCTCGCCAAGGCCCAGTGCACACATGCCCACTGCCAGATCTCGGCGACGCTTGCACGACGCAATCCGGCTGGTGGCGATTGCGCCAGAAATTGCAGCGCCGTCACTAACTCAGCCTCGGGATTGCGCGTATCCAATGCAGTCGCACCGGTCTGTTTTGATAGCTTCTCACCCGCCGCATTCACGACGATTGGAATATGCGCGTAGCTAGGTGTTGTCAGTCCAAGACATTTTTGCAAAAAAATTTGCCGTGCCGTCGAATGCAACAAATCCGCGCCACGCACTACGTGGGTGATGCCTGTCGCTGCATCATCAACCACCACCGCCAGTTGATAGGCAAAAATATTATCCGCACGCAGTAGCACAAAATCGCCGACATCTTCGCACAGCGCGCTTTCGATTCGACCTTGTACCGCATCGGTAAATGAAATCTGCGCATCGCCCACCGCAAGCCGCCAAGCGCGCGCAGATTTGCCTTGCGCCAGACCATTGCGGCAAGTGCCTGGGTACAAGCTGGCCCCGTCGATAGCGAGGCCGTGAATTTCCGCGTCGGCCAATTCGCGGCGCGTGCAGCTGCACGGAAACACGTCACCGGATCTGCACAATTGCTCAAGCGCCACCGCGTATGCAGCTGTGCGTTGACTCTGCCAAACCACCGCTCCATCCCATTCGAAACCGAAAATTTCCAGCGCTCGCAGAATTTCATCAGCGTTCGTTTGCGAGCAGCGCGGCGCATCAACATCTTCCATCCGCAGATGCCATTGCCCTTGATTGACACGCGCTTCGAGCGCTGAGGTCAAGGCTGCAACCAAGGAACCGAAATGTAGCGGCCCAGTCGGTGATGGCGCAAATCGGCCTCGGTAGGCGGGGGGAAATGTCGGTGCAAGCATAGTCACCACGATACACGACCCGCCACGAAGGCAGCTTGGTCGCTAAAATGTCAGCTTCAATCGTCCGGCATTCAAATCATGGCGACACGCGAACTCGAGGCAGCAAATTTTCAATCTACCATCACCGAAAACGATTTCGTCATCATCGACTTTTGGGCACCGTGGTGCGGTCCGTGTCGCTCGTTTGCACCAACTTTTGAAGCGATGTCCGGGCAACATCCCGATATCGTTTTCGCCAAAGTGAATACCGAGGTCGAACAACAAATCGCTGCCGCGTTCAACATCCGTTCGATCCCGACGCTGATGGTTTTCCGCGAACAAATCATCATCTACGCGGAAGCCGGCGCACTATCTGCCGGTGCTTTGGGGCAAGTGATTGCACAAGCGCAAGCGCTGGACATGGATCAAGTGCGCAATGAAATTGCGGCACAAGGTGTTTGAGTCGCATTGGGTTGCAATTAGGTCACCGAACATCAATTTGAAATTTTTGGTCTACAAAACGCATGTTTAATACCTCGCCCAACGACACCGTCGCCAATGCCGAAATCGAGCGAATTCGGGCGCTGTTCGACACGACATCGTCGAGCCTGATTTCGATTGTGGTTGGTGTCGCCTTGATTTTTTTGGTGCTGTGGTCACCCGCCAGTGCACCAATGCTTAAGCCCTGGGCAGCTTTGATGATGAGCACAGCCGCCTTGCGTGGATGTTTGTGGCTAATGTTTCGCGCCAGCAATCTCGATCTGACCACTGCCCGTCGTTGGGAATGGGCATATGCCTTGGCTATGTGTACCACCGGCATCACTTGGGGACTGCTCAGCGGACCGCTGTATCCGACCGTTCCTTTGGCACAGGCTTTCATTTTGGTGCTGACCATCGTCACCGCATTTAGCGGCGCAGTTTATGCGGCAACCAGCCGCCTTGCGTTTGCATTGTTTGTCGTACCAACCGTCGTACCTAGCCTGTTGCAATATGTGCTGAGCCAAGGCGAGAATTATTTCGTCCCGGGATTGGTAGCCTCTGCCGGATGCGTCATTGTGCTGATGAATGTGCATCTGGCGCTCTATCGTTTCGCGATCAAACAATTTCGACACAGCGCCGAAACTGAGGCACTGTTGGCTGAACAAGAGGCCATATTCCAAACCGTCACTGCCGGAATTGCCATCGTGCGCAATGGCGTTGCCATCAAATGCAACACGCGGCTGGGCGAAATTCTCGGTCGCAGCCTGAAAGACATTCAGTCCACTGCGATGACCGAGATGCTGGCCAGCGCCGATGACGCAGACGCAGTTCGTTCAGCAGCCCAGGAGACTTTGAGGGATGGCAAACCATTTCAAGCACAGCTCCGCATGCGCCGTGGCAACGGCAGCGAGTTTTACGCCGACATATCCGGCCGACGAATGTCAAACAACCATCGCGGCGACGTGATTTGGTTGATTAGCGAGACCGGTACACAACAGTAGAAATAGAAGTAAGCGGTCTGCTATCGCAACGGCGTGTTGTCAGCACCAACTGGCTCACCAGCGGACGATGCCTCATCAAGACGGCATCAAGCAATCTTCATCGCCGTTCATTTCGGCACGACAAATTCTGCCGCCTTGTAAAACGCCTTGATGTTTTCACGCCCCAGACGATCTTCCATTTGCGTGTGAACCGGCATCATTGCGCGTTTTAATTCTGCGAGCTCCGCTGCCGTGGGCACGTAAATTGTGCACTTGCCGCTGGCCTTGATTTTCTCTGCGGCATCACTTTCTTCGGCGGCGCCTAGCGCATTGGCGTAGGTCGTCGCGTCCTTCAGCGCGCCTTCAAGAATGCCACGAATATCCGCTGGCAATTCTTCCCAAAACTTTTTGTTGGCGACGATGCCGTATGCTTGATGGGTATGATGAGTAAGCGAAGCGTGCTTTTGCACTTCGTAAAATTTCTGCGTCCACACGTTGGACAGCACAGTTTCGCCGCCGTCGACCACACCGGTCTGCAAGGACTGATACACCTCAGAGAACGATATGGTTTGCGGAATCACTTGCAATGCGCGCATTTGCGCTTCAATAACTTTGGAAGAGCCGACACGCATCTTCAAACCTTTATAGTCGGCCACAGTGTGCAAAGGTCTATTCGCGGTCATCATCCGGAATCCGGCATCCCAATAGGCTAGGCCTTTTATGCCGCGCGATTCGAGTTTCTTCAGATAGCTTTGTCCGACGGGACCATCGGCGACTTTGCGAAATGACTCGATCGTCGGCGTGATAAATGGAAGATCAAACACTTCAAATTCCTTGAGTCCCATCGGACCGAATTTGGAAATCGACGGCGCGAGCATTTGCACCGATCCGATTTGCAGGGCTTCCAATTCTTCTTTGTCTTTATAGAGCTGGCTGTTTGGGAAAACATCCACCCGCACGCGGCCTTTGGTTCGCTCTTCGGCAAGCTTCTTGAATCGCTCAACGCCTTGCCCTTTGGGTGTGTCGGATGCCGCCACATGGCTGAATTTAATGACAATCGGTGTGTCTGCCGCGATTGCAATGAGTGGTGCGCACAAGCCAAGAATTCCAAGCAACTGAATCACGCGTGTGGAAAATGTTTTCATATTTTGCGTCCTCAAATGTTATTTTTATGCCGAGCGCACTCACGTGGCATCGTCAAATTATGCGCTAAACCGTGCTACACACACTAATGACACGGCGTGTTACCAGCACCAACTGGCAAGTTTTAGACGTTGAACAAGAAATTCAAAACGTCGCCATCCTTGACCACATATTCCTTGCCTTCGGCGCGCATTTTTCCGGCTTCTTTGGCACCGGATTCGCCTTTGTATGAAATGAAATCGTCGAAGGCAATCGTCTGCGCGCGGATGAAGCCTTTTTCAAAATCGGTGTGGATGACACCAGCCGCTTGCGGTGCGGTGTCGCCCGCGTGGATGGTCCAGGCGCGAACTTCTTTTACTCCAGCGGTGAAATAAGTACGTAGCCCGAGCAGGCTATAACCCGCTCGTATCAAGCGATTCAAGCCCGGTTCGGCAAGACCTAAATCGGCAAGGAACATCTGTTTTTCGTCGTCGTCCAAGTCGGCGATTTCGGCTTCAATCGCGGCACAGACGGCGACTACTTCGGCCTTTTCGTTTTGTGAATGTTGGCGCACGGTATCCAAAAACGGATTGTTTTCAAAACCGCCTTCCATGACATTGGCGACATACAAAACCGGCTTAGCGGTGATGAAGCAAAACGGCTTGATGAGCGCCTTTTCTTCTTTCGACAAATCCAATGCGCGAATTGCTTTGGCCTGGTCGAGTTGAGCGAAACATTTTTCCAGCACCGCCACCAAAATCTTGCCGTCTTTGTCGCCACTGCTGGCAAGTTTTCGATTCTTGTTCAGCACTTTTTCGACGACGCTCATGTCGGCCAGCGCAAGTTCCGTATCGATGATTTCGATGTCGCGCAGTGGGTCGACGTTGCCGGAAACATGAATCACGTTGTCGTCAGCAAAGCAGCGCACGACATGGACGATGGCATCGGTCTCGCGGATGTTGGCGAGGAACTGATTGCCCAAGCCTTCGCCTTTGCTCGCGCCGGCCACCAGACCCGCAATGTCGACGAATTCAACGATGGCCGGCTGGATTTTTTGCGGCTTGACGATGGCCGACAGCGCGGCGAGGCGCGCGTCAGGAACTTCGACGATGCCGACGTTAGGCTCGATGGTGCAAAAGGGATAATTTTCTGCCGCGATACCCGATTTGGTTAGCGCGTTAAACAGCGTAGATTTGCCAACGTTGGGCAGGCCAACAATGCCGCATTTGAGACTCATGGAAGTTCTTTCCGAATTTGGGTAACGGGTTTGGTATTGAGCAATTTCATTGCGGCTTCAAAATTACCTTCGGCAAGTTGCGGCCAACTTAACAGCGCACGATCAAGCGCTGTATCAATCTCAGTTTGCTCTTCGACGCGTGGCGCTTTGAGTACATAGTTCACGACTTCGTTGCGATCCCCCGGATGCCCGATGCCAACGCGCAAGCGCCAGTAGTCTTGAGTACCAAGTTGCGCGGTGATGTCTTTGAGTCCGTTGTGTCCGCCCAAACCACCGCCAAAGCGTAATTGCAAACGACCCGGCGGTAAATCTAGCTCGTCATGCACGACCAACATTTCATTCGCGTCGATGCGATAAAACTGCATCAGATCACGCACCGGACCGCCGGAGCGATTCATGAAAGTTTGCGGCATCATCAACCACATGTTTTGCGCTTTGGCTTGGCCGACAATCGCTTTGAAACGCGTTTCGTGATTCAAGCTGACACCAATATCGCTGGCCAGTCGCGCACAAAACCAAAACCCGGCGTTGTGCCGGGTTTTGGCGTACTCGGCCCCGGGATTCCCGAGGCCGACGATCAAGCGCAAACGCGCAAGTTGTGGCGAGGCAGACATGCCAGCTGGCAGCGTGAGCTGCCGCTAGATTACTTCTTGGCCGGTGCCTTGGCCGCTGCTGCGGGTGCAGCCTTGCCACCGGCCGCTGCGGCTGGCGCTGCTGCCTTACCGGTCGTGACCGGCGTAGCCGCCGCCGCTGCTGCTGCCGCTGCTGCCGCTTCTGCGTCGTCTTCAGTAGATTTGCCACCCTTGATAGTGATGGACGCGACCACGGAATCACTGATGCCGTGGTGATGTACGACTTCTACTCCCTTGGGCAGATTGAGTTCGCTGGTGTGCAGCGAATGACCCGCCACCATGTCTTTGAGGTCGACGGTGATAAATGCGGGCAGATCGGCCGGCAAGCATTTGACTTCGACTTCGTTCATCACATGCGAGACCAGACCACCTTGGGCTTTAACGCCCGGCGCGATGTCGCCGTTGATGAAGTGCAGCGGAATTTTCTTGTGCAACACTTTGCTCGCATCAACGCGCTGGAAATCCAGATGCAATACGACCGGGCGATAGGGATGACGTTGTACATCGCGCAGCAGGCAAAGCTCTTTCGCACCTTCGACGTTGATGGTCAACACAGACGCATGGAAGGCTTCTTTGCGTAGCAACTGGAACATCTCGTTGTGATCCATTGAGAGCGATTGTGGTGCAACGGCGTTGCCATAAAGAATGCCGGGGATGTTGCCGGTGTGACGTAGGCGGCGGCTCGCTCCGGTGCCCTGTCCGTCACGCTTGGTAGCGTTAAATTCAATTTTCATGATGACTCCAATGTGTGATGCGATTTAAGTGCTGCTAGAAATCCTCGTCCGCGACCAGACGAGGGGGTAAAAACTCCGTGAATTTATTCCATAAATAGCGACGAGACTGAGGACTCATTGCTTATACGCATGATGGTTTCAGCCAACAATTCGGCAATCGAAATCTGGCGAATGCGGGGGCAGGCTTTGGCTTCCGCAGACAACGGAATGGTATCCGTGACCACTAATTCATCAAGCTCGGATTCCGCAATGCGTGCGACGGCGCTACCTGACAACACCGGATGCGTGCAATAGGCCAGTACGCGCTTGGCACCATGCTCCTTGAGCGCCACAGCCGCTTTGCATAGCGTGCCTGCAGTGTCCACCATATCGTCCATGATGACGCAGGTGCGGCCATCGACATCACCGATGATGTTCATGACTTCTGACACATTAGCTTTGGGGCGACGCTTGTCGATAATCGCCAAATCGGATTCGAGTCGCTTGGCCAATGCGCGTGCGCGCACCACGCCACCTACGTCGGGCGATACAACCAACAAATCTTCGTGTTGCTGCCGCCAAATGTCGCCGAGCAATATCGGCGCGGCATAAATGTTGTCGACCGGAATATCGAAGAAACCCTGGATTTGGTCGGCGTGCAAATCCACCGTCAACACGCGATGTACACCAACACCAACGAGCATATCGGCGATAACTTTGGCGGTAATCGCGACACGTGCGGAGCGCGGACGGCGATCCTGCCGTGCATAGCCGAAATAAGGAATTGCGGCAGTGATGCGGCCAGCCGAGGCACGCTTCAAAGCGTCGACCATGACCATCAATTCCATCAAATTGTCGTTGGTCGGCGCGCAGGTGGACTGCAAGACAAAAACATCGCGACCACGCACATGATCGAGAATTTCGCAACTCACTTCGCCATCAGAAAAGCGACCGACAATCGCGCGGCCCATCGAGATATTCAGGCGCTTGGCGACATCGGCCGCCAATTTGGGATTAGCGTTACCGGTAAAGACCATCAGGCTATCGTAGGCCATCGCGGATTTACTCAATGAGGGTGGGCGGATGCTTCGGAATGCGGCGGTTGCAGATAATTGGCTGGGGAGGAAGGAGTCGAACCTTCGAATGCCGGAATCAAAATCCGGTGCCTTAACCAACTTGGCGACTCCCCAAAAACCCCTGCCGACACAAACCCGAACTCAAACTGAGACGGCCAAGGGACGCGGATTATGCTGTTTTTTGGGGGTAACTGTCAAATCAAATTCGGTCTAAACCACGGTGCTGGCCGGCTTTTCCACCTCATCCAAGTGTCGCAACGGATGGCTGCTCAATCCCCGCGCGACGAATCCATCCAGTCCGGGCGTTTGCTCACGCAAAGCCGCCAGTGCGGCGATGGCATCCGCCTCTACTTCGAACGCTACAAAACAGCATGCACCCGAACCACTCATGCGTGCATCACCATAGGCTTGCAAGGCCGTTAAACATTGAGCGACGGGTGGATAAAGCGCACAAACCACCGACTGCATCAAGTTGCTACCAAAACCATCCTGCCAGCTTGCCGGGTCGACTGGCGCGATATCGCGGCGCAGGGCCGCAGAGTCGAAGATTTTTGCGGTAGGAACATTCACTGGCGGCGCGACGACCAAGTACCATGCCGGCGGCACTGACACCAGCGTGAATTTTTCGCCCACACCTTCGGCAAATGCGGCACGGCCGTAGATAAAAATCGGCACGTCGGCACCGAGGCTTAGGCCTAGTGTTTGCAATTGCTCGTTCGACAATCCGGTTTGCCATAGATGATTGAGCACAATCAACGTCGTCGCCGCATCAGAACTACCGCCACCCAATCCACCACCCAGCGGCAAACGCTTGGTTAGATATATGGTCACGCCCTGTTTGCAAGCGCTCGCGGCTTGCAATGCGCGTGCGGCACGCACCACCAAATTGGTCACGTCTTCAACGCCTGCCATCGGTGTCGCCAAGGTAATTTTTTCATCGCTGCGTGGTACAAAGCGCAGGCTATCGCCGTAGTCGATGAAACGAAATACCGTTTGCAACAAGTGATATCCATCGACGCGCCGACCAACGATATGCAAAAACAAATTGAGCTTGGCCGGCGCGGGCCATTCGCTATTCCAATCGCTATCCATCGTCACCCCAGGATTCGACGATGATGCTCAAGCTGGTGTCGTCTTTGGTGATTTCGATATGGCGTGGGACGAGCGCGCTGGTCGGTGGTTGCCCCAGTTGGTGCTGATGACACGCCGTTGCATCACCGCATTTGAATGCCAAACGCTGCGCCTGCGTCACGACAATTTTCCAGCCGTCTTTTTCGCCGGTCCATTGCGTGTGCGCACCGCGCAACCATTGCGGCAATTCGTCCAAAGGCAAGGCTTGGCCGAAGACTTGTTGCGAGAGTGCTTGCCAATCGCTGCCGACAAATTTTTTGCCGTCGGCGGATTCCAGTTGCGCAACGGGTTGCGTACCATTTGCCTCACGCGTAATACGCGCCACGCCCTGTCCTAGTGCCGCCGTTAACATCAAGCTATCATGCGCTTCATTGTGATCCCAAGTGAAACGTAAATGATCATTGCGGCGACCTTGTTTGAGCAACAAACGGCCTTCAATCGCAAACGAGGATTGCGCCGGACCCAGTGCCTGATTGGCATCGTCGACTAGCTTTTCGGCGCGCAGTGGCGCATTGCTGGCGCAGCCGACAAGTTGCAGTGCAATCGCGCAACAACAAAGCAGCGCCAAGCGCATTTGCCCTGATGTCCGCAAAAAATAATTCACTGGGTGAAACGTTTTATCGTCGCCGACAACAGCGTATTCGTCGGGTGCGTCCTGACCGCGTCTTGCCACAGCGCGCGCGCTTCGTCTGTACGTCCCAGCGCCCATAGCACCTCGCCCAGATGAGCGGCAATCTCAGCATCGGGACGCGCCGCATAGGCTTGCCGTAGCGGTGTTAGCGCCTGCTCCAGCTTGGCTTGCCGGAACAACAACCAACCTTTGCTATCCAAAATAAATGGATCACCAGGAGCGAGTGAAAGCGCTTTATCAATCAAGGTTTGCGCTTCATCGAGACGCACATTTCGGTCGGCCAGCGAATAACCCAGCGCGTTGTAGCCAATCGCCTGATCAGGTTGTAGGGCAATCAGCTTACGAAACCGCTGCTCGGCCAAATCCAACTTATCGAGTTTCTCGGCAGTTACTGCTGACTCGTAAAGCAACTCGGGTTGATCGGGATTTTTGATCAAGCCTTCGCCCAATAAATTCAGCACCTCTTCATGCCGACCGGCTTCACGTAGCAGTTGCGCTTCGGCAATGAGAAGTCGCGGTTCTTCTTTCGGCGCTATGGAGCGTGCATAGCTCAGCCGTTCGCGCGCTTCGTCGTTACGGCCAACTTTTGCCAATAGTTGCGCACTGCGTAAAACCGACGCGAACTGATGTTCTCCCGCGTCAACTGCGTTGTACAAGCTAATCGCTTCTTCGAGACGATTGGTTTCCTCAGTGATTTGAGCCAAGTAGTAACGCACGGGGTTTTGATCACCTTTGCCAAACTCCAACACATAGCGCAAATGATGCTCGGCATCAACCAAATCTTCGAGTTGTAGCGCCAGGATGCCAAGCGCGTAAACCGGCTCGATGTTGTCGGGTTGCGCCTCATGCAGCGCCCGAAATTCGGCACGCGCTTCGGCATATTGTTTGTCACCCACCAGCGCACGCGCATAGGCTTGGCGGGCATCAAAGGCCTTCGGATTTGCGGCGACAAAGGCCTTCAAAAATGCCGTCTGCGCAGGGCTGCGCTCCAGCAGTTGCGCTTTCATCAGCGCGGCTAATTCCCACTGCGGACGCAGCGCCAGTGCCTTGTCAATAGATGCCAACGCCCGCACAGTTTCGTTCACCGCGACCGCCGCTTGCGCACGCACCATATGCGCCTCGGGTAAATGATCGTAAGGCGCAGCGAGTTGCTCGATCAATTTTTGCACCGCCAACTTATCCGGGTGGCGCGACATCACACGAGAAAGACGCAACAAAGATTCGCCAACCCGCGCCGGTTCAGTCGCCAAATCTTTGGCCAGCAAGTCGGCCAGCTCACCAAGCCGATTGCCTGCCGCGAGCAAACTTGCCAACATTTGCCGCGCCAATAAGCTGTTCGGCTCAAGCTCCAACCACAATCGCGCTTGGGTCAACGCCAATTCAAACTGCTTGGCCAGCATCGCTGTTTCTGCGGCGCGGCGAGCGATTCGTGGATCGCGCGTCGAGTTTGCCAAATCAGCATGCGCACGTGCGGCAAGATCATATTGCCCACGTTGTGCCGCGACTTCGGCAAGCAAAAACTGATACAGAATTTGCGGTGTGAGCTCGACATTTGGTGGTGTTATTGGCTCGGTCAACTCAGTAATATCGACTTGTAGTTCTGGCACAGCTTCGTCCGCGTTTTCGGCGACAGAAGCGGCACTGGTATCTTCCGCCCGTGCCACACCAGCCATCATAAAAAATGGCGTGACAAGCAGAATTAAATATTTGAACTTGCTCATAGTGGGTGGAGGAAACGAAGAAAATGTCCGCAAGTCGGAACAACAAAATCGAACCTGTAAAATCACCTTTATCTTAGCAGTTTCACTACCCGCCTCGATGTGATATTGGATGCGTCACCATGCCAGAACTACCCGAAGTTGAAGTGACGCGACTTGGTATCGCGCCAAGCTTGGTTGGACGGCGTGTCACCAGCACCAACTGGCGAGTCCCGGCTTTACGCTATCCCTTGCCTCGCAACGAGGCTGCACGATTTACTGGCTTGCCGCTGTTGGCGGTGCATCGACGCGGTAAATATCTTTTGCTGGAATTTACTAGCGGACATTTGCTGATACATCTTGGCATGTCAGGTAGTTTGCGGCTGGTGAGTCCCGTACTTGCTCCAGCGAAGCACGATCACGTTGATTTGGTTTTTGGCAGTGGTAAATCCGCCATCGCATTACGAATGCACGACCCGCGACGCTTCGGTGCGATTATGTGGTTGGAGGGTGATGCGTTTGCCCATCCGCTGTTAAGTGTTCTGGGTATCGAGCCATTGACCGATGAATTCACCGCGACATGGCTAAAGAAATCACTGGTCAATTTGAAAGCTGCCATCAAACCGACACTGATGGACGGTCATCGCATCGTCGGCATCGGCAATATTTACGCCTCCGAAAGTTTATTCCGCGCCGGCATCCACCCGGCCACACCGGCGGGCAAAGTGTCTTTGAAACGCTTGACGCGACTTGTGCCTGTCATCAAGGAAACGCTCACCGCGGCGATTGATGCAGGCGGTAGCTCACTGCGCGATTTCATTCACTCGGACGGTGGCTCGGGCTACTTCCAACAGCAGTATTTTGCCTATGGCCGCGAAGGCGAACCATGTCGCAATTGCCAATCGCCCATACGCGAAATCCGTCAAGCTCAACGCGCGACTTTCTTTTGTGCGCGATGCCAGCGATAGGCTAGCGTCGCCAGCACTTTCACTGCTCATCCGTTCAAAACCGCCGTTCGTCGCAAGCTCCCGCGCGCTCCGAAGCCATTGCCACTAATATTGCGCCTTTCGGCGCGAAGCTTTCCCCAAGGATTCGAGTCTTGAAATTCCCTATCCACAATGAAAAACAATCAGGAGAAAATCAACATGATTCAAGGTCGTTTGCAAATTCGATTGAAAGTCCTTGCCTCAGCACTTCTTTTCGCTGGCGTTGTTAGCGCGGGAGAACTGAAGTCTGGCGTCGAAACCCAATATTTCGATCCATCAGTACGTATACAGGATGATATTTTTCTCGCCGTAAATGGCACTTGGATCAAGAACACGCCGATTCCTGCAGACAAAGGCCGCTATGGATCGTTTGACATTCTGCGCGACTTGAGCGAGACACGTACCCGCCAGATTATCGAAGACGCTGCGTCAAAGAAACAAGCCAAGGGCAGCGACGGCGAAAAAATCGGCATGCTTTATCAGGGTTTCATGGACGAAGCTGCTGTTGAACGCGCCGGCATCAAGCCCTTGGCCGCCGATTTGAAAAAAATCGCTGCAGTGAAATCGACCAAAGACGTTGCTGCCTTGCTCGGCGAAATGCAACGCGCGCAAATCAATGGCCCGTTGCGGATTGATGTCGGACAGGATTCCAAGGACTCCACGCGCTATCAACCCGACGTGCGCCAAGGCGGCTTGGGGCTCCCTGATCGTGACTATTACCTGAAGGATGATGCGCGATTCAAGGCTGCGCGCGATGCCTATGTCGTCTATCTCACCACGCTATTCAAGCTCGTCGGCGACAAAACGCCCGAAGCCTCGGCGCAAAGCGTAATGAAGTTGGAAACCGCCCTAGCACAAGTGCAGTGGACCAAGGTTGAAAATCGCAATCCAGAAAAAACCTATAACAAAAAGACCCCGGCTGACCTAGCCACATTGACCCCGGAATTTGACTGGGCGCATTTTCTCGCTGCAGCGAATTTGGGCAAGATTAGTGACTTGAATTTGAACCAACCAAGCTACACCATAGGTTTCGGCAAACTTTTGGCGAGCGAGCCGATTTCGGTTTGGCAAGCCTATTTGAAGGCGCGTTTACTTGACGACGCTGCGCCTGTGTTACCCAAGGCATTCGTCGATGCGCGCTTTGAATTCCGTGGCAAGGCATTGAACGGTACCAAAGAAAATCAACCACGCTGGAAGCGCGGCGTAGCGGCAGTAGAAAACAGCATGGGTGAGGCAATCGGTCAGATTTATGTCGCCAAATACTTCCCACCGGCCTCGAAGGCCAAAATGGATGAACTGGTCGGCAATTTGTTAAAGGCTTTCAAGGTCAGCATCGATGGATTGACCTGGATGTCGCCAACAACCAAAGTGCAAGCGCAACGCAAGCTGTCGACTTTCATGCCAAAAATCGGCTACCCGAAAAAATGGCGCAGCTATGCCAAGCTGGAGATCAAACCCAATGACCTGTACGGCAATCTGGTCCGCGCGTCACAATTTGCACATCAGGTTTCCGTGGACAAACTCGGCAAGCCGATTGATCGCGATGAGTGGGGCATGACGCCGCAAACCGTCAACGCCTACTACAACCCATCGCTCAACGAAATCGTGTTCCCGGCGGCGATTTTGCAATACCCTTTCTTCAGCCAGGACGTAGATGATGCAGTTAACTATGGCGGCATCGGTGCAGTAATCGGCCACGAAATCGGCCACGGTTTTGATGACCAGGGCAGCCAGTTTGATGCCGACGGCAATTTGAAAAATTGGTGGACCGAAGATGATCGCAAGGCATTCAGTGCCTTGACCAGCAAGCTCGTTGCGCAATACAACGCCTATGAGCCATTGCCGGGAAAGAACATCAATGGCGAACTGACCTTGGGCGAAAACATCGGTGATTTGTCCGGCATGCAAATCGCATTCAAGGCCTATCGCATGTCACTCAATGGCAAGGAAGCGCCGGTGATTAATGGTATGAGTGGCAATGAGCGTTTCTTCTACGGCTTCGCGCAAATCTGGCGCTCGGTGA